>NZ_LKDX01000011.1:0-103812 GCF_001401795.1 Pseudoalteromonas sp. P1-26
CCACTAACCACTAACCACTAACCACTAACCACTAACCACTAACCACTAACCACTAACCACTAACCACTAACCACTAACCACTAACCACTTAGATTAATATCTATTCCCCATATTTTTAGCTACAATACGCGCCGTTTAATTATCTGGTAAATACACAGTGGCTACTATCTCAAATAATTCAGTGTTAATGCTTCGTGCTCAGCAAATGACTGAGTCTCGTCGTGAATTTAAAGCGCGAGGAGCAAAGCTAACGCGTTGTGAGCGTTGTTTATTAGCGGAACACTATTGTATTTGTGAAGGCGTTGAGCAAGCTCAGTGTGATGCCGCGGTCTGTTTACTTATGTACCATAATGAGAGTTTTAAGCCGTCAAATACTGGCCGTTTAATTGCTGAAATCGTGCCAGATAACCATGCCTTTAAGTGGGATAGAACAAATCCAGATGAAGCCTTATTAAGCTTGTTGGCAAATCCTCAGTATCAGCCAATGGTTATTTTTCCTGCCAGCGATGTTGACGACGAAGAGCGCGTGATCACCGAAGTAACTCCTATTGAAGGTAAGCGTCCATTGTTTATCTTTTTAGATGGGACTTGGCGCGAAGCAAAGAAAATGATCCGTAAAAGCCCTTATCTAGATAATTTTCCTGTGCTTTCAATTACGCCTGAAAAGCTATCTGATTATCGATTACGTGTTGCCCCGCATGAGCATCAGTTAGGCACCGCAGAGGTGGCTATTATGGTACTTGCCCTTGCAGGTGAAGAAGATGCTACACAAAAGCTTGAGCAACATTTTATTAAGTTTAGAGATGCTTATCTGCTAGGTAAGCGTAATAAGGGACGCCCAGAGCAATAACTCTTTACTAAATTTTAGGCAAAAGAAAAGCGCGTACTATCTCTAGTCGCGCTTGCGGAATCTTCTTAATTTTTTGCATCCTGCAATTGAATCTAATCAACTCCCTAAACTTTGCCAATCCATGCGATTACACTTTACTTATTGGTTCTGTGCAATATAAGGCAATCCCGCCTTGTTTCCTTGTTAGTCCTTTACATCCATGCTGGTAATTACTTTACCACTCCCTTACGTGCCATCCTGACACTATCCCTTTGTTTGCAAATCCATTGCGATGCCCTAACGGCCTGTCCTTTATTCCACTTTTTGAACTTCCTGTATAACAACGTCCTGTTGTCATGCCATTCCACATCATCCTGATGTTGTCCGTAGGTTGTCACTCCATTGCGTTACTCTTCCTGAGCCTGTCCTTGATTCCTTATTCTCCTAATGAACCTTATTCCGCGGTATTATGAGTAATGCTTCCTTATCCATCTACTCATTAAGCTTCTTGCTTAGTTGATGTAAGTAATTATAGAGAAATGGGCGAAGCTGAGTAGGTCAAAATCTTACTTAATCTGCTGGTTATTTTATTGTCATTTAAAAGATGTTGTTGTATTTCAGGTGCTTATATTGTTTTGTGCAGTGTTTGCTGGTGGTTTTTACTCAATAACTGCCATGTGGGTGAGATATGTCTTACATGCAAATTCCTAAATGGCAGTTAGGTTGATTGAAATATAAGTTTAAACGGGTGCACTTTGCCTTAACTCTAGGTAAAATATTTTGATAATTGTTACTATTTAGGTGCTATAAAATGAAGAAAACAGCCTTAGTATTACTTAGCGCATTATTAAGCGCGCCTATATTCGCTGCAGATGTAGTAAATATTTACTCGTTTCGTCAACCATTCTTAATTCAGCCTATTTTGGATGATTTCACTAAGCAAACAGGTATTAAAACTAATGTGGTTTTTGCCAAAAAAGGTTTGATTGAGCGTGTAAAGCGTGAAGGTAAGCACAGTAAGGCTGATTTAGTATTAACCTCAAATTTTAGTGCGCTGATTCAATTAGAAGATTTAGGCTTAACGCAATCAATTAATAGTGATGTGGTTAATGCGAATGTGCCAAGCACTTTTCGTGATGCCGACGGTCAATGGATAGCACTTACTAAACGTGTACGTAATGTTTACTCTGCAAAAGAGCGTGTTGGTGCACTTGCTGAATTAACTTACGAGGATTTAGCCGATCCAAAATACAAAGGTAAGATCTGCACTCGATCTGGTAAACACCCTTACAATTTAGGTTTAGTTGCTTCTATGGTTGCTCACCATGGCGAAGCAAAAACTAAGCAATGGCTTGAGGGCGTAAAAGCCAATTTAGCACGTAAGCCGCAAGGTAATGACAGAGCGCAAGTCAAAGCCGTAAAAGAAGGTTTATGCGATCTGGCGTTAGGCAACAGCTATTATTTTGGCAAAATGATGCAAGATGAGCAGCAAAAATCATGGGCTGAAGCGGTTTATATTAACTTCCCTAACCAAACAAACCGTGGCTCTCATATCAATGTATCGGGCGTTGTTATGACCCGTTATGCTAAAAACCCTGAAAATGCCTTGAAACTGGTTGAGTATATGACCGACAATAAGGCGCAAAATATGTATGCTTCAGTTAATATGGAATACCCTGTAAAGCAAGGGGTTGCATTATCTGAGATGGTTGCATCATGGGGTGAGTTTAAAGAAGATAGCCTTCCTCTTGATGAGATCAGCAAATATCGCCCTGTGGCACTGAAGCTGATTGACGAAGTAAAGTTTGATTTATAACGAGGATATTTCTCGTAACACATTTTTATAAAAGCTGTTTTTTAACAGCTTTTATTTTATCTGGTATTAATCCACTTATGCATGTGAAGTTTTCGCTGTCGCGTTGGCAGCTTATAGCCTGGCTTATTGGCCTGTTGCTTGTTACGCCATTAGGCTTTTTACTATTTGAATCTCTGCAAGGAGATTCAGATGTATTTCAGCACCTTTTCGATACTGTGCTGTGGGATTATACCCGTAATACTCTCATACTCATTGCAGGGGTAGGGCTGCTGAGCTGTGTAATAGCATTGCCGTTAGCTTGGTTAACTGCATATTGTGAGTTTCCTGGGCGTAAGCAATTTGAATGGGCATTAATGCTGCCATTAGCAATGCCAACTTATCTAATCGCCTATGTGTATACTGACTTACTAGATTACGCTGGGCCAGTACAAATCGCCCTTCGAGACTGGTTTGGTTGGCAGTCACCAGACGATTACTGGTTTTTTGATATTCGTACATTATCTGGGGCTATTATTATGATTGCCTTGGTACTCTATCCTTACTTATTCCTTATTTTTAAAACGGCACTCAGAGAGCAGTCTTTTAAACTAGTACAAGCTAGTCAGCTGATGGGTCTATCACCATTACAAAGCTTTTTACGCGTTAGTTTGCCTCTTGGTCGTGGGGCGATTGTGGCAGGGGTTACATTAATCAGTATGGAGGCCATGGCTGATTTTGCTACCGTCAATTACTTTGCTGTAAGTACGCTCACTACCGCTGTATACGATACGTGGCTTGGCTATTACTCATTAACGGCAGCGGCGAAAATTTCAGGTATCATGTTATTGATTTTGTTTTTAACCATTATGGTTGAACGCTTTAGTCGTCGCAATCAAGCTGTGTATGAACGTCAGTCAAGCGTTAACAGTGCAACCTTGTATCGCTTAAAAGGCAGTGCCGCATGGGCTGCAAGCTTGGCTTGCACAGTTGTGCTGGTATTGGCTTTTATCCTACCGGTTGGGGTGTTAGTTAAATACGCCATTGTCTATGCAGATGAAGCATGGAATGGGGCATTTTTTAATTACGCTTGGCAAAGTTTTAAAGTGGCTGTTGTGGTGAGCATTGCAACTATCCTATTGAGCTTATTGGTATTGTTTTATCAGCGCATTGCGAAACAAGCTTACCCTTTGATCCCAGGACGTTTAGCAAGTACTGGCTACGCCTTACCTGGTACTGTGTTAGCTATTGCCGTATTACTACCATTAACTCAGCTGGATGATGCGTTAAACAATTGGCTTGAGCCTTTTGGTTTATCACCAGGATTACTTTTGAGCGGCACTTTATTTGCGATGATTTTTGCTTATGTTGTTCGTTTTTATGCGATTGCGAATGGCGCGCTTGAAAGCAGTTTTTTACGTATTAGCCCATCGCTAGATATGGCCAGTCAATCAATGGGCAAAGGGCCCTTACAAACCCTTTGGCGAGTACATTTACCGCTATTAAAACGCGGCATTCTAACAGCTGGCTTGTTAGTGTTTATTGAATGCATGAAAGAGTTACCTGCGGCTTTATTACTCAGACCTTTTAATTTTGAAACCCTGGCAACTCATGTTTTTCAATATGTTAGTGATGAGCAATTGGAGCTTGCGTCAATTTCAGCCTTGTTTATCGTGTTAGTTGGGTTAATCCCTTTGTATTTCGTTAATCGTTCGATGGAGCAAAATCACTCATGAGTCATTTGATAATTAAAGACTTAGCTTATCAGTACAATGCGACTCAGGTGTTGAGTGAACTAAACCTCAATGTTGAACAAGATGAAATCGTCTGTTTGCTTGGCGCAAGTGGCTGCGGCAAAACTACTACCTTAAAGGCAATTGCCGGGATTTTACAGCCTGAGCAAGGCTATATGAGTATTGATTCAAAAGTGGTTAACGATAGTGGGCTGTTTGTTGCACCGGAAAAACGTAATATTGGCATGATGTTCCAAGACTATGCGTTGTTTCCTCATTTAACGGTAAGCGACAACATTGCGTTTGGCCTAAGCAATATTAGTAAAGCGCAAAAGCGCGAGCGTGTAGATGAAATGCTTAGCCTTGTTAAACTCGATGGTTGTGCACAGCGATATCCGCATCAGCTTTCTGGTGGACAGCAGCAACGAGTGGCAATAGCCCGTGCACTTGCTTACAAACCAAGTTTATTACTACTTGATGAGCCATTTTCGAATATTGATACACAAGTGCGTTTTGAGCTTATTGCCGATATACGTCGCATTATTAAAGATCAGCAGGTTTCTGCGGTATTTGTTACCCACTCGAAGGAAGAAGCTTTCGCGTTTGCCGACACGCTTGCGGTTATGCATGGTGGAAAAATCGCCCAACAAGGCTCTCCTGAGCAGTTATTTAGCCAACCTAACTCAAAGGTGGTTGCAGAGTTTCTTGGTACGGGCATATACTTAACGGCAAAAGTATTAACGCCAACTGAATATGAGACGGCGTTTGGTGTGGTTCACTCTTTGACGGCGAACAATGCAGATTGTCAGCAAGGCCAAGTGTATATAAGGCCGCATCATATTCAGTTGTGTGAAGCTGCGCACAGTGACGCAAACAGTTTAACTATCTTGCACAGGCGCTTTATCGGTACGCGTTATGTTTATCGTATCAATATTGCAGGGCAAGAGTGTGAAGTTGCTGCAGAGCAAGACCGCGTGTTAGCTGTTGAGCAGCCTGTAAAAATAAAAATAATGCCGCACACAGTCAATTTTTTTCATGATTAGTAATAAATAACAATCTTGAATCCTTGGCTTTGTGCAAATAACGAGAAGCTAAGGATTCACTATGGCGCAAGCGCAATCTGGGATTTGTGCTGAAGCAAACTTACATGGTTTGCACCTGTTTTTTAATGTTTACGATGGCCATGATGAGTCATTACGTAAAAAACTAAAACGCGTTAGCGTCATTCAAGATGAGTTTGCTGATCAGTTCTCAGAAGCCATGCTATCGTGTGTGGTTGCCCTTGGCGCTCAGTATTGGCCGCATATTCTGCCCGAGTTTATCCCTAGCCAATTGCAAAGCTTTCCGAATGTGACTCATAGTGAGCATGTGATTAGTGCGCAGCCATTTGACTTGTTTGTGCAAATTCGTTCAGACCGTGAAGATGTAAACCATCTATTTGCTCTGCAAATTCTAAAATTATTAACACCGGATGTTGAGTTGGTGGAGCAGGTCCGTAATTTTCGGTTTTTAGATGGACGTGATTTTAACGGCTTTATTTATGCAGGCGATACTCCTCATGGCCGTCAAAAACGTAGTACAGCACTTATCGATAAACCGGGTCACTTTGAAGACCAAGGCAGTTATATTCATGTTCAGCGCTTTGTGCATGATTTGAGTGTCTGGCAGCATTTATCGTTGTCTGAGCAAGAGCAAATCATGGGGCGCACGCGTCTAGATAATACCTTGATTGTGCCTGCTGTAGAAACCAGTCATGCGGTTCGTAGTGAATTAAAAGATGAGCATGGCCAGCCACTTTTGCTAAACCAAAGCATGCCATTTGGTGATGTGCATAAGCAGGGAATTTTAATGGTTTCGTGTGCTGCGCAAGGGGATGCGTTTGAGCAGGTATTAAAGAGTCGCTTGGGACAGGGCGATTGCTATGATCATTGGCTCGATTTTACTCAAGCCGATATGGGATCTGCGTTTTTCGCCCCGTCAGTAAACTTCTTAAAGCAACTTTAAACGGTATCGAATAAAGTGCGTACGCGATCAAGCGTTACATCGATTTCAGAAATTTTCGCAGGGGCGATAAAAATAGTGTCGTCGCCTGCAATGGTACCTAGTACGCCATCTGCTTTACCGAGTGAATCAAGTAAACGAGCAATTAATTGTGCTGCGCCTGGACTGGTGCGAATAATAATCATCATTTCGTTATGCATAATATCAATAACAAGTTGACGCAGTGGGCTTTTCGCTGTTGGCACACCCATTTCAGCCGGTAAACAATAGACCATTTCTTGTTTTGCATTACGAGTACGTACTGCACCGAACTTGCTTAACATGCGAGAGACTTTACTTTGACTAATATTATCAAAGCCTTGCTCTTTTAATGCTTCGACAATCTCACCTTGTGAGCCGAAGTTTTCTTCTTTTAATAGCGCCTTAAACGCTTTGATCAGTGCTTCTTGTTTGTCTTGTGGTTGCATGTTGCCGTTTCTTTATTCATAAAATGTAGGGTAATTCTACACAACTCTGCATATTTATGCAGTATTAGTTTACAAAGTCGTCCAAAATGCTGTGTCTTTACAGCTAAGTTTACAACTATGGTCGAAATTATACGCGAAATAAGCAGGATAAATTTGTTTTTAGTCGCTAATTTCATTATCTTTAGGGCCACAAATATTTCCTACCTCAAATTACGGAGAATTCCAATGAAAGTTGCTGTTTTAGGCGCAGCTGGCGGTATCGGCCAAGCATTGTCTTTATTATTAAAAACAAGTTTACCTGCAGGTTCTGAATTATCGTTATACGATGTTGCCCCTGT
The DNA here is from genome assembly GCF_001401795.1 of Pseudoalteromonas sp. P1-26. Taxonomy (NCBI): domain Bacteria; kingdom Pseudomonadati; phylum Pseudomonadota; class Gammaproteobacteria; order Alteromonadales; family Pseudoalteromonadaceae; genus Pseudoalteromonas; species Pseudoalteromonas sp. P1-26. Next base: position 7,161 of record NZ_LKDX01000011.1, read on the forward strand.
TGTTCCTGGTGTAGCGGTTGATCTTTCTCACATCCCAACAGACGTTAAAGTTGAAGGCTTTGGTGCTGACAGCCTAGACGCAGCATTAGCTGGTTGTGATATCGTTCTTATCCCTGCGGGTATGCCACGTAAGCCAGGCATGGACCGTGCGGACCTTTTCAACGTAAACGCAGGTATCATCAAAACATTAGCTGAAGGCATCGTTAAAAACTGTCCTAAAGCGTTAGTAGGTATCATCACTAACCCAGTAAACGGCACTGTGCCAATCGTTGCTGAAGTATTCAAAAAAGCGGGTACTTACGATGCTAACCGTGTATTCGGTATCACAACGCTTGACGTGATCCGTTCAGAAGCATTTGTTGCTGAACTTAAAGGTTTAAGCGCAACTGACGTTAAAGTTCCAGTGATCGGCGGTCACTCAGGTACTACAATCCTTCCTCTTCTTTCTCAAGTTGAAGGTGTTACTTTCACTGACGAAGAAGTTGCAGCATTAACTCCACGTATCCAAAACGCAGGTACTGAAGTTGTTAACGCTAAAGCGGGTGGCGGCTCAGCAACTCTTTCTATGGGTGCTGCAGCAGCACGCTTCTGTATGTCTTTAGTTAAAGGCTTACAAGGTGAAGAAGTAGTTGATTACGCATACGTTGCAGTTGAAAACGGTGACGCAGCATACTTCGCACACCCAGTTCGTCTAGGTAAGAACGGCGTTGAAGAAATCCTTTCTTACGGTGAGTTAAGTGCATTCGAAGAGCAAGCTAAAAACGACATGCTAGCTACACTTAACAAAGACATCCAGGAAGGTGTTGATTTCATCAACGGTTAATTCCGACAGATGATAGGCGATTTTTTAAATCGCCGAAAACAAAAAAGCCTGCAAATGCAGGCTTTTTTAATGGCTCGAATAAATAGCGTTTAGTGATCGCGGGCAACGGCGATACGGGCCAAACTCTCTAAGGCTTGTTTGTACGGTGTGTCTGGTAAGAACGCAATACAAGCAATTGCTTTGTCAGCTTCTTGCTCAGCTTTTTGCATTGCAAACTCAAGGGCCTTAGTGTCAGCTAATGCCGCTAGAATGCTCTCTAAGTGGTCCATACCATTACCAAGCTCAATTGCTTCGCGTACTAGCTTAACTTGCTCTGGTGTGCCTTTTTGCATTGCGTAGATAAGCGGTAGGGTAGGTTTACCTTCAGCTAAATCATCGCCAATGTTTTTACCAAGTTGCTCGGCATCAGCATTGTAATCTAGAACATCATCCACTAATTGGAATGCAGTGCCAAGATGCATACCGTATAAGTTTAATGCTTCAAGGGTTTGTTCGTCTTGCTCGGTAATAATTGCAGCAAGGCCGGTTGCAGCTTCGAACAATTTTGCCGTTTTGCTGTAAATAACCTGCATATAGCTTTGTTCTGTGGTGTCAGGGTCATTACAATTCATTAGCTGTAATACTTCACCTTCAGCGATGACATTGGTTGCATCAGCTAAAATTTGCATGATTGGCATTTTACCTAGGCCAACCATAAGCTGAAATGAACGTGTATAGATAAAGTCACCCACCAAAACGCTCGCTGCATTACCAAACTCTGCGTTGGCTGTAGGCGTACCACGGCGCAAATGTGACTCGTCGACAACGTCGTCATGCAATAAGGTTGCGGTATGAATAAATTCGATGATAGTGGCAAGCGTAATATGGTCTTTGCCCTCATAACCAAGTGCTTTTGCCGCTAAAATGGCCAACATAGGACGAACGCGTTTACCGCCACTGTTTACTATGTATAAACCGAGTTGGTTAACCAATGCGACATCTGAGCGCATTTGGGCATGTATAAGTTGATTGACGTCATCCATTTCATTTTCGATTAACGTCTGGATAGCTTTTATATCCATTGATCTCCGAGCCAATATTTATGGGTATACGGGGCTGATTGTACAACAAAAAAAGCGCTTGCTCGATATTTTGTGATGATTCAGTAAAAAAACACTGTAAAGTTTTTTATTTGAGATCAATTTAGCCAAGATAAATTTATAGTCTTGATTAATAAGTGATCAGCTTTTTGAATTTTCAAGGTGCGTATTATTAGCGTAATTTAATTGTCATGAGATCGTAAAAACCGCTTGGCATGTGGTGTTTTTAGGATAGAATAGGGGAAAATATTGAATTGCTCTCAATGCAGCTATTTTTTATTCATTTTATCGAAAAAGAGGCTTGCTAGTTTTTGCACATTAGCGTAAACTTCGCGCCCTATTGAAGAATATTTTAGTTGCGTCGATTTGAGGGCGCACAGACGGAGTTAATTATGTACGCGGTTTTCCAAAGTGGTGGTAAACAGCACCGTGTGACTGAAGGTCAAACAATTCGTCTTGAGAAATTAGACGTTGAAACTGGTGCAGCAGTTGAATTTGATTCAGTACTTTTAGTTGCTGATGGTGAGAAAATCGAGATCGGTGTACCGTTCGTAAACGGTGGTAAAGTAACAGCTGAGGTTGTTTCACACGGTCGCGGTGAGAAAGTTAAGATTGTTAAATTTAGACGTCGTAAGCATTCTCGTAAGCAAATGGGCCATCGTCAATGGTTCACTGAAGTTAAAATCACTGGCATTAGCGCTTAATTAGAGGTACTGAGAAATGGCACATAAAAAAGCAGCTGGTAGTACTCGTAACGGTCGCGATTCAGAAAGCAAACGCCTAGGTGTTAAGCGTTTTGGTGGCGAATCAGTTCTAGCGGGTAGCATCATTGTTCGTCAACGTGGTACTCGTTTCCACGCTGGCGCAAACGTAGGTATCGGTAAAGACCACACTATCTTCGCAAAAGCAGATGGTAAAGTTCAATTCGAACAGAAAGGTCCTTTAAACCGTAAATACGTAAATATCGTAGCTGAGTAATCATCTCGATATTTGAAAAACCCCGCCTTTGCGGGGTTTTTTGTTTTAAGGCTCATAAATATATACCTAAGCGCCTTGGCATTGGGTGCTGAATAAGGCACTTAGGTATATAATAGAGTTATTAACAAGCCAATCTTAAAGTGAGTAATCATGAAGTTTGTAGATGAAGTAGAAATTCGTTGTGACGCGGGTGATGGCGGCAGCGGTGTCGTATCTTTCCGACGTGAAAAATATGTACCAGATGGCGGTCCTGATGGCGGCGACGGCGGCGATGGCGGCAGCGTTTATCTACAAGCCGATGAAAACTTAAATACGTTAATTGATTACCAATTTGAGCGTTTTCATAAAGCAGAGCGCGGCACAAATGGCCAAAGCCGTAACATGACTGGTAAAAAAGGCGCTGATTTAACGCTTAAGGTGCCTGTTGGTACACGTATCATTGATGTTGATACTGAAGAGTCATTAGGTGATTTAACCCAGCATGGTCAAAAGGTTGTTGTTGCAAAAGGTGGTTTCCATGGCTTGGGGAACGCACGTTTTAAATCAAGTACAAACCGTGCGCCACGTCAAAAAACACTAGGTACACCTGGTGAAGTTCGCAGCTTACGCTTAGAGCTAATGCTACTTGCTGATGTTGGCTTACTTGGTTTACCAAATGCTGGTAAATCAACGTTTATCCGCAGTGTTTCGGCAGCTAAACCAAAAGTGGCAGATTACCCGTTTACGACGCTTATTCCTAATCTTGGTGTAGTACGCCCAGATGCGAATAAGTCATTTGTAATTGCTGATATTCCAGGTCTAATCGAAGGGGCTTCAGATGGTGCAGGCCTTGGTATTCGCTTCTTAAAGCACTTAGAGCGTTGTCGTGTATTACTGCATATCATTGATGTTATGCCTGTTGATGGCACAAATCCGGTTGATAATGCCTTTGCGATTATTAATGAGCTACACCAATATAGTCCTAAGCTTGCTGAAAAGCCGCGCTGGTTAGTATTTAACAAAATTGACCTATTACCAGAAGATGAAGCTGAAGCGCTGTGTAATGAAATTGCCGAAGAGCTAGGTGAAGAGGTTAATGTTTACCGTATCTCTGCTGCAAATAAGCAAAATACTCAAGCACTATGTCATGACATTATGGCGCTACTTGATAGTATGCCGAAAGAGAAATTCGCTGAAGAAGAGAAAGAAGAAGTTGAATTTAAGTGGGATACTTATCATCAGAAAGCAACATCTCAAGACGATGATGATTGGGATGACGACTGGGATGATGATGACTACGATGTAGAAGTTATCTACCAACGATAAAATTTTAAAACTGAAAAGGAGCCATGCGCTCCTTTTTTATTAATAAGAAAAAAGTATTAAGGTTTAGTGTGAAAATTTCAATGATTGCTGCTATGGCAAATAACCGAGTAATTGGCCAAGACAACCAAATGCCATGGCATTTACCCGCCGATCTGCAACACTTTAAAAAAGTAACCATGGCAAAGCCTGTGATCATGGGCCGTAAAACATTTGAATCAATAGGTCGGCCTTTACCAGGTCGTCAAAATATTATTATCACGCGTAATGCTGATTACACAGCTGAAGGTATTGAGGTGGTTACTTCACCAGAGGCTGCGCTGGAATTGGTTGCTGATGTTGAAGAAGTAATGATTATAGGTGGCGGAAATATATACGAACAATTTCTATCTCAAGCAGATCGTCTATACTTAACATTCATCGACCTTGAAGTGGCCGGTGATACGCAGTTTCCAGATTACGAAAGTGTTGCTAATTGGACAGTTGCCGAGCAAGAAAAGCATCAGCCTGATAACAAAAACCCTTACTCGTATACTTTTGTAACCCTGTACAAAAACTCGTAACATTATTGCGGTAAAATTAATTAGTTGGTACAATATTACACAATCTTGGTAAGAAGAAAGTATTACATAAGGGCAAAATATGATGAAGTTACCAAATATGTTACTTGCAGCGGCTGTTGTTTCAGCGTCAGTTGCGTATACAGCACCAGCAAAAGCTGATGATCAATTAGCGGTTTCTATCTGTGAGTACATCGCAGCTGATGATAAAAACCGTTTACGTAGTAAGCTTAAAAGCTCACGTGTGAAAATTCGTAACATCTTTGATGCTGTAAAATGTAACGGCAACAATATGCTTCGTCATGCAATTGAAAGCGGCGCTGCAGATGCTGGTGAATACATCGTTAAGAACTTATCTAAAAGCTCTTTAGCAGACGGTGCAGACATCGCATGGGCAGAATCAAACGGCCACGGTGGTTCTCCACTAATCGCTGTTATTAAAGACCGCGCAGGCCTTTAATTGAAACGCCAATAGAATTTAAGAAACCGCACTCGTTGCGGTTTTTTTGTGCCTGAATAACACACTTATAAAGTGAATACATACAAAAAACCGTGTTTGTTTTCACAAACACGGCTTCTATCTTTGTTAACTCGTAACTCGTAACTCGTAACTCGTAACTCGTAACTCGTAACTCGTAACTCGTAACTCGTAACTCGTTTACAGCTTCTTAAACTTTAAACGCGTCTACCGATAAACGTAGTTCTTCGGCTAACTTAGCAACTTCTGAACTTGAAATATTGGTTTGGTTTGCGCCCTCAGCTGTTTGCTCTGCAATTGCCACAATTGACTCTAAGCGTTCGCTAATTTCTTGCGATACTTGTTGCTGTTCGTGAGCGGCTGTCGAGATCTCTTCACTTACATTATGCGCTTGTGCAACGGCTGCTGTGATTGAGTCAAGGGCTGTGTTGGCAAGGTCTGATTGCTCAACACAAGACTCAGCCTGTTGCTTACCTTTCGACATTGCCGATACAGCAGCCTCTGCACCAACCTGAAGCGATTCAATCATAGCTTGGATCTCTTGCGTCGATTCTTGAGTCTTACTCGCTAGAGAGCGTACTTCGTCAGCTACAACAGCGAAGCCTCGACCTTGTTCGCCAGCACGTGCAGCTTCAATTGCAGCATTCAGTGCAAGTAGGTTAGTTTGCTCTGCAATGCCACGAATAACATCTAAGATGCCACCAATTGATGCGCTATCTTTGTGTAGCTTATTGATAACTTGTGAAGCATCATCAACTTCACGGGCAAGTTGTTCAATAGTCGCTTTGTTTTGCGAAGAAATACCTTTAACACGGTCAGCTTCTTTATCTGCGTTCTTGATTTCGCTAAGTGCTTGTTGAGCACTGCTGCTTACCGCTTGTGATGTGCTGCTCATTTCCGTGGTTGCTGTAGCAGCTTGTTCTACTTGCGCTTGTTGATTACGAATAGCTTGGCTTGATTCTTCAGTGATTGCTGAAGTTTCTTCAGATGCAGCTGCAAGCTGTGTAGAGCGAGAGATAATGCCTTGAATAAGCGTACGTAAACTTTCGATTAGCGTATTACAACTACGTGATAGCTCACCAAACTCGTCTTTAGCAGAGTCGTCTAGGCGTTGAGTCATATCACCGCTAGCAACAATATCAAGAATACGGTTTACTTCAGAAAGTGGTTTAGTAATACGGCTAACAGTAATTGCTGCAACAGCAATTGCAATTAAAGTGGCGATAACCATGGCAATCCAAGTCCAGATGGTTGCTGTAGATACGTTACCACTTACATCTTGCTGTAAGTCAAAAGCAAGTACAGTTGCTTGGTCAACAAGCTCTTTAAGTTGTTTTAGGGCTTCAGTTGTTGATTTCTCTGCATTTGCAAGTTCAGCTTGAGTTTGTGCAATTGCATCAATTAAACGCTTTTTATTTGCTGATAGGCTGTTGTTGCCACGTACGTTATTTACAAGGTTTTCAACATAACTGTTTAGGTCATTATATAAATCAGCATTACTTTCAATGATAGCTGGGCGAATAAGGCCAAGGCTGCGCTCAACTTCTTCTAAGTAATAAACTTGTTCGTTTTTCACGATATCTAACGTGTTAAGAGTTTTAACCGTTAGCATATCGGTACTGTTAGTCACTACCGACTGGAAGTTGTTTTCCATGTTGTTAGCAGCTTGGTAGGCACGTGAATGGTTCTCTTCAAGACCATCAATATCAATGATATCAAGCACAACAGAGTTAGCATCTTCTGCGCTGATCTCAATATCTTCAAGCTGGGTGCGCAGCGTATTGTTAAGTTCAAGTTGAGTTTGTTTATCCTTAAAAAGGTTATCGACAGACTTGGCAAAGCGCTTATAAGTTTGCTCAACTTCTTGACTGCTTTGTTTTAATTTAGGGTCGTTACTCACTATTTGTTGTAGGTCTTGATAAGAGCTATCGTAACGCTTTTTCTGCTCGGTAAAGTTCTTGCGAATAGTTGCTAATTCATCTTGTGATGTAGTGTAAAAACTAGCTTGCGCTGATTTACTCATCAGGATGAATTCAACCTGCAACTCATAACTTTTGTCGAGGGCCGGTAATGACAGCTGATTAACTCGCTGTGTCGATTGATCAATGTTGGTAATTCTGATCAACGAGTTACCACCAATAAATAGCAGGAGTAACGTAATAACAATAAAGCCACCCCAAATACGCTGTCTAACGGTCAAGTTCATATGTAATTCCAGAAAATAGTACTAATCAACACTTATCGGCAAGGTTGCCAATTAGTTAAGTATTTAAATTTAATTAGCTTTAAATTAAATTAACTTTAATTGTTATAAATCTAACAGATGTTCAGCTATTTTTCAGTTTATTTAGATAAAAGAGTGGGATTTTTCGACAAAACAGTCTTTTTGACTGAGTTCCATGAGGGTCATCGCGCCTCCCCATACACAGCCAGTGTCGAGGGCATGAATATTTTCGGCTTTAACTTTACCTTCTAAAGCAGCCCAATGACCAAATGTGATCTGTTGCTTGAGCTTACTTATACTCGGATGCTCAAACCAAGGGATTATTGAGCTATCTTCACTAATGCTGGTTTTATTGCTGAAATCGAGTTCACCGAGCAAATTAACGAAGCGCATGCGCGTGAAGTAATTAACGATATAACGAAATTTAGCCTCGTTAGGTAGCGTTGATTGCCATTCTAATGGGTGGGGGTCATACATATTGGCAAAGTAATGATGGGCATCATTACCTTGGTAGCAACTTTCGGCAAAGCGAGCGCGTTTTAATGCTTTTTTTATTGACCAATTTGGGTTTAAGCCAGCATGGCTTATCAGCATGTCATAGCGTTCAAGCCAAATCGCTAATGGTTGTTGTTGCAAAAAGTGAATATATTCAGGGAGCTTTGGGCTGTCAAAAACATCTGCAAGCTTATCTTTTGGATTTGCTGGTTTATTTAGATAATGACAAGCAATTAGGTGTAAATCATGATTACCAAGAGTAATAGTTACACTGCCTTGCATAGTATGAAGGCGCTCGAGGCAAGCGAGTGAATCAGGGCCTCGAGCAACAATATCGCCAACTAAGTAAAGGTGATCTTGACTTGGGTTGAAGTTGACACGTTTTAGTAACGCATCAAATTCACTGTAACAACCTTGTAAGTCACCAATTGCGAAGTCAGCCATTATTACCTAGTGCAAAATGTTTGGGCGGGCTAAACGAAACACCTCGATTGGCGCTTCAAACTCAGTCCCAAATTCGTTACGCATGGTGTAATGGCCTTGCATCGTCCCAACAGGAGTATCAAGCACTGCACCACTGGTGTATTTGTAGCTTTCACCTGGGGCAATGGTAGGTGTTTCACCCACAACCCCTTCACCTTGTACTTCCACTTCTTTGCCGTTGGCATCGGTAATTAACCAGTAACGACTCAATAGCTTAGCACTGCATAAACTGTGGTTTTTAATGGTGATTGAGTAAGCAAAAACGTATTTATCTTGTTCAGGCTCTGATTGACCTTCTACATAGAAGGTTTCAACCGACACCTTAATTGGAGAACCTAAATTACTGCTTGTTGTCATAAATCCAATTAGCTATATCAATAAATTGTTGTAAAGACAGGCTTTCAGCACGCAGAGTGATATCAATGCCTATGCTTGTTAGTTCTTCAGCTGTCAGTAAGTTAGATAAACTATTACGTAAAGTCTTACGGCGTTGATTAAAGGCTTCTAAACATACCGTGTTTAGTAACTTAGTGCTTTTAGCTGAACGTTGCTCAGGCTTTTTAGGGATCAAGCGAATAACTGCTGAATCTACTTTAGGTGCAGGCTTAAAGCACTCTGGCGGCACATCAATCACTGGCATTGCGTGACAGTAATATTGTGTCATCACGCTTAAGCGACCAAAGGCTTTACTGCCCGGGCCTGCGACCATACGTTTGACCACTTCTTTTTGCAGCATAAAATGCATGTGCTCTACGTTATCCGCGAACTCAAATAAATGGAAGAGCAGTGGGGTCGAAACGTTGTATGGTAAGTTACCAAAAATCTTTAACTTTTCGTCAGACTTGATCAAAGAGCTAAAATCGAATTTCATTGCATCGCCTTGATGCACTGTTAACTTTGGCCCTAAGAATGGGTGGCTCGTTAAACGTTCAGCTAAGTCTTTATCTAGCTCAACAACCGTTAGGTGGCCACTTAAATCAGCGACTGGCTCAGTGATTGCACCAAGACCCGGGCCGATTTCTACTAAATTGTCTTCAGGTTTAGGATCGATAGCCGTGACGATTTTGTCGATGATCATGTCATCGTTTAAAAAGTTTTGACCAAAACGCTTACGAGCGCGGTGTCCTAAATGTACTTTATCTGTCATTGATTCTGTGCTTTTTCATGGGCGAGCTTAATTGCTTCGCGGATCGCTAATTCAAAACTACCTACATCAGCAGTACCTGTGCCGGCTAAATCGAGAGCCGTACCGTGATCTACAGAGGTGCGAATAAATGGCAGGCCAAGGGTGATGTTGACCGAATTGCCGAAACCTTTGTATTTTAGCACAGGTAATCCCTGATCGTGATACATTGCAAGCACGGCATCTGCTTGCGAGAGGTATTTATCTTGGAACAAGGTGTCAGCAGGCAAAGGTCCAATTAAGTTCATGCCTTGATTATTTAACAGCTCTAAAGTTGGCGCTATGGTATCAATTTCTTCAGTGCCTAAATGACCATCTTCGCCAGCATGTGGATTTAGACCACAGACGAGGATACGCGGTTTTTCAATACCAAACTTAGTTTGTAAGTCATGGTTTAAAATAGTGGCAACTTTACTTAAACGTTCAACGGTGATTGCGCGCGATACATAAGCAAGCGGTATATGCGTCGTAACAAGCGCTACACGTAAGCCTTCTGTAGCTAACAACATCACTACATCGGCAGTATTCGATTGCTGCGCAAAGTACTCAGTGTGACCGCTGAATGAGATACCTGCTTTGTTGATAATCCCTTTATGCACAGGACCTGTTACAACAGCGGCAAAGGTACCATCCATATTTTTTTCACTGGCAATGCGCAGTGTATCCAGCACGTATTGACCATTGGCGTCATTAAGTACGCCCACTTCAACGTCAGAGCCTAAATCTACTTGATGTAAGTAAACGCTGCCTGCAGGGGCAATGCTTGGGGCTTGGCTGTCATCGAAGTCAATTAAATTAATATCTAAACCAAGCAATTTAGCGCGCTGTTTTAACAGCGCGCCATCAGCAATCACCACCAGTTGGGCATCCCACTGGTGCTGGGCTAACTTGATAAGTAAATCAGGGCCAATACCGGCTGGCTCACCTGGGGTAATTGCAATTCTAATGGTCATAATTTTTATTCTGTTGGGAAAATATCAACGTGCGCTTGTTCACGCATTTCTTGCTGCCAGTTGAAACTTTCTTCTTTAAATTTACGATTAAACAGTAGTTGGTGAGCGCGGTTACGCTTAGCTTGCTCTGTTTTATCAGCTACACGCTTATCAAGTAGCTGTACAATGTGCCAACCAAACTGTGTTCTGAATGGCTCACTGATTTCATTTTTATCTAGAGAAAGCAGGGTATTTTTAAATTCTGGTACATAGGTGCTTGGATCAGTCCAATCGTACTCACCCCCTTTTAATGCAGAACCCGGGTCTTCAGAGTATTCTTTAGCAAGTTCACCAAAGTCAGCTTTACCTTCACGTAGCTCTTTAGCAAAACCTTTTAGCATGTCACGCGCTTTTTCTTCGCTTAAGATGATAGAAGGCTTAATTAAGATGTGACGTGAACGAACCTCAGTTGTTTCAACAACTTGGCGACCACGAACATCTTGCACTTTAATGATGTGGAAACCAGCACCTGAACGAAGCGGGCCAACGATATCGTCTTTTTTATGGCCTTTTACCGCTTCTGCAAATAGTGATGGCATTTCGTTGATGCTCATCCAACCTAGCTGACCACCTTCAAGGGCTTTTGAACCGCTAGAAGATGAAATAGCGATACGCTTGAACTCTTTTCCTTCTTTTAAAAACTCGATAACTTTATCTGCACGCGTTTTAGCACTGGTGATTTCATCAGCTGTTGCATCACTTGGGATATCAATCAAGATATGACCAATATCATACTCTTCGGCATTCTTGCCTTGAGTTTCCATGATTTTAAGAAGGTTATCGATTTCTTGTGGGCTAATATAAATACGACGGTCAACGTTCGCACGCATTACTTGTTGCGTGGTGATTTCTTTACGAATTTCTTCACGGTATGCTGGGTAGCTCTCGCCTGATGCCTCGATAGTGCGACGTAAATCAGCGATTGTACCGCCTTGCTCACGAGCCATATTTTCAAGAGTTTGGTCTAACTGAGAGTCAGAGATTTCTAAACCCATGCGCTCAGCAAGTTGCATCATCAGAGTTTGGTTTACTAAACGCTCGATTGCTTGAATGCGAAGCGTATCATCAGAAGGTAATTGCTGACCTTGCTCTTGCGCTTGAGTTTTTACGCGATTGATAATGGTGTCTACTTCACTTTGTAAAATAACACCTTGGTTAACTACACCAACGACTTTGTCAATTTCGACAGGTTTTGCGAAAACGCTTTGGCAAAGGCCAACTGTTAATAATGCAGATGCAAATAATTTTTTTAAATTCATACTTTTTCTAATACTCTTGCTAATAGTACTGCGGTACTAGTTATTAAGAAAATACGGTCTACGATAGCCAAAAATACCTTGTTGTAATAATTTTTGTGCATCATAACGGCTTTTACTTCCAAGCCCTTTTAATACGATATTGAAGCCAATACTGGTATCAAAGGTTGCTTGCTCTTGACCAATCGCCTGGTTTAAATCAGTTTCGATTTGACGACGGCCTGTGATTTGAAACGCCCAACAGCACGATTCATACTGAAGACCGCTGAAAACCTCAATGCTACGACCACTTTCTAAATCGCGGTGATAGCTGCCAACAAACTGCCAATCTTGCGATAGCGGAATGCTGGTAAATAGACCAACTTGCTCGATTGTATTGCCTGAGACATCATTTGCATAGCGATGGTTCAATTGCACGAGCTGTTTATCGTCACCTTTATAATCTAAGGTGATATTTGATTGAATAATTTCTTTACCATCAGTGTCGTATTGAATACCACCTGATAGATACCAGCGACGGTGCCAATGTAACATGGTTTGCGCTGCGAACAAGGCATTGTAGTTAGTATCAACATTAATACCTTGTGATGTAGGCTTGGCATCATCACTTAAATAGAAGATTTGGCCTGCGCTGAAATTAAATACTTCTTCGTTTTCATTGCTAAATAAGCGAGTAGTCGCACCTAACGTAAATTGGTTCGCAGTAGCAATACGGTCGATACTTGAGAAACGACGATCTCTAAATAAACCAAAAAAGTCATCTTGTAATTTTGCCGTATCGTAAAGGCCAATATTGGATTGGTCTTTATTTGGCGTATACAAGTACTGAATTTGTGGCTCAAGAGTTTGAATACCATCTTTGAAGAAAAACGCAGTATCACGTTCAAAATTTAATTGGCTGTATAAACGCACTTTTGGCAGGGTACGGGTGACTTTTTCGTCGTAGTCTGTCCCTGCTAAATCACCATGCTGGTTATATTCAGTATGTAATACGCTGAACTCAGATAAAAATGACCATGCGTATTCTTGATAACCAAAGCTTGCTTTAGGTTCTATGTGAACACGGCTTGCTTCATCAATAACTGCGTCATCATTCGTGAAATAACTAAGCTCACCATCAAGGGTCAAATCAACGCCATAAAAATCATACGCATCAGTTTGCGAAAAACTAATTTGTGGCAGTGCCGCATACGATTCGCGGTGATCACCAAGTACTTCAAAACTCTGTAGCTTAATATTGGTGCGCCAAGTGTCACCTAAGTGGGTGAGTGAACCTGTACGGTATAACTGAGTGTCTGTGCGAGTCGCATAGCCAGAATTTAAATCGGTTAAGTAGTTATCATCACTAACGTTAGTAATATCGATATTACCGCGCCAGTTTTCACCAAAGTAACTTTGCTGTTGCCAATGGAATAGATAACGCGAGTCAACATTTGGCTCTTCATCATCTTTATCTAGGTACTCAACGGCAATGAGGCCGTTGTTTTGCTCAGTTAAATAACGAAACTCACCAATCATTTGCAAGCCGCGCTTCGACATATAGCGCGGCGTAATGGTGGCATCGTAATTTGGAGCAATATTCCAGTAATACGGAGTGATGGTTTCAATACCGTAGCGGCCTGAACTTGAGAAGTTAGGTGTTAATAAACCTGATTTACGGCGGTCATCTAACGGAAACGTAAAATAAGGAACATAAAGAACTGGCGTATCAAATACCCGTAATACGGTATTGTGAGTTTCGCCCCAGCCATCTTCACTTGATAAGTCAATTTCGTCAGCTTCAATTGCCCACACCGGTGTTTCGCCCGGGCAGGTAGTAAAGCTTGCGTTCATCAGGTTTAGGCCAGACTCGTTGACTGTTAGTTTTTCTGCGCCACCATGACCAAGTTGGTCGGTGAGCTTATAATCAGCACCAAGCAAGCTTAATTCAGAATTATTTAAATCCGCATTGAGCCCAGAACTATTAATTTGGCTTACTTTATCGCGATAAACGATAGGGCCGGTTGCATTAAGTAACCCACGTTGTTTGTCAATCAGTGCACTTTGTGCGGACAAATTCATCGTTAGGGTGTTAATATCTACATTACCGGTAAATTCTGCGCTTTGGGTACCCAATAGTTCAATATCATCGGATTTGATATCGATCATATTAAGTTCAAGGCCAGGGAGCGGTTGCCAAGCTCTGGTTTGCATTGAAGTGCCACAAAAATTGTGTGTCAGTTCAGTTTCGGCGAACGATGGTGCGCTAAGTACGCTTAGCATCATTATGCCCCAGGTTTTGCTCATTTAATGACCTTAATGCTCTTTGGTTGGATATAAGCTAGACATAATAAAGGAAAACAATGGCAAATACAGTAATTGACTTAGTGAAAAATAGATATCTTACTAAATGAATCGTTATAAAAGTTTACAGCAGTTTTTGAATCCTCATTTTAAAGAGGATGAATATCAATTAGCCGCCATCACAGGGGATGCGAGTTTTCGCCGTTATTTCCGCGTAAATACAAGTGATCAGAGCTATATTGTCATGGACTCAGATCCAGATAAATTAGATAACACGCCTTATATAGAACTCAATAAAGTGTTTTCTCAGCATGGCTTTAAATTACCAAAAATTCTTCAAGCAGATGAAAAGCAAGGCTTCTTCTTGCTGAGTGATTTAGGCAATACTCATTTGGCTGATTTACTGGGCGACGAAGACCGCACTTTACACTACAAACATCTAATAAAGTTAAGTGCACAATGGGCGCAAATCCCGCCAGCCCAATACATGAAAGTATTTGATGGCGAGTTTTTACAATTTGAACTGAGCATTTTTAGAGATTGGTTAGTCGATAGCTTTATTGGTGAGCAACTTTCTGCTGATGAGCAGCAAATGTGGCAACAGGCTTGTGAGTTATTAGTTAACAATGCCCTTGAACAACCAATTGTTACAGTGCACCGAGACTTCCATAGCCGCAATATTATGCGCACGGGGCAGCAATGGGCAATTATCGATTATCAAGATGCGGTACAAGGGCCAGTGTGTTATGACCTTGTGTCGTTATTAAGGGATTGCTATTTCAAGTTACCAGAGCAAGAGCTAGATTACCTTTTACATTACGCTTATGACGAATTCAGCGAGCAACAGCTATTGCAAGACACCTCATTTGCGATGTTTAAGCGCTGGTTTGACTTAACCGGCGTGCAGCGTCATTTAAAAGCTGCAGGTATATTTTGCCGCTTAAAATTACGTGACGGTAAGTCTGGTTATTTGAATAATGTGCTGCCAACCCTTACATACATTAGTAATGTCAGTAAAGAATACCCAGAGTTAACAGCCCTTGGCCAGTGGATAGAGCAGACTATTATTCCACAGACTAAGCAGCGATTAACGAAAGAGTCCAAATGAAAGCAATGATCCTAGCGGCGGGCCGTGGTAAACGCATGATGCCGCTAACAGAAACGATGCCAAAGCCGATGCTAAAGGTTAACGGCAAGCCATTATTAGAGCATCATATTAATAACTTACGCCAAGCAGGCATTACCGATATTGTCATTAACCTTGCCTGGCAAGGTGACAAAATAACAGAGTATTTCGGTAATGGTTCGCAGTTTGGTGTATCGATCACTTACAGCCAAGAGCAGGCTGGGGGGCTTGAAACCGCCGGGGGCATCATTCAAGCATTGCCGTTATTGGGTGAGCAATTTATTGTCATCAATGGTGATGTGTTTACTGATTATGATGTGACTTCGTTGATGCAGCTTCATCTGCAAGCAGGGGAGGCGCATATTGTCCTTGTTGAAAATCCTGCGCATAACCCTGATGGTGATTTTGCACTGAGTCACCTAAGCCCAGATAGTCAAAAGTATACTTTTTCCGGTATAAGTCGCTATCATGCTGATTTCTTTAAAGGTCTAAGCGTAGGTATTCGTCCACTTGGGCCCATTTTGCGAGAAAAGCTCAGTGAACATCAAGTTTCGACTGAGCTTTATTTGGGGCAATGGGATGACATTGGCACACCTGCCAGACTCGACGAAATCAATCAACGTTTCGCTTTGTAATAACAACAGAGGTTTGCCAAATTATGTGGGGAAAAGTACTCGGTTTTTGTTTTGGCTTTATGTTTGGCAAATTTATAGGAGCCTTACTGGGCCTATACCTAGGCCATATGTTCGATCGCAGCTTAAAACAAGACTTTGATAAAGCAGGTGGTTTTTCTGGTTTGTTTAAAGGCGATGATATTAACGAGCGCCAAGCACTTTTCTTTTCTAGCTGTTTTGCGGTGATGGGGCATATCGCCAAATCGAATGGTCGCGTTAGTGAAACGCATATTCGTGCTGCAAGTCTGTTTATGGACGAAATGGGCTTATCGGGTGATGAGCGAAGAGAAGCACAAGATGCCTTTCGTAGTGGTAAAGAAAGCGACTTTTCATTAAAAGAAACCGTTCATGACTTTAAAGAGCGCTTTGCTCGACGCCATGATTTATTGCAACTGTTCCTCGAAATACAAATTCAAATGGCCTTTTCAGATGGCCACCTTGCAGAGCAAGAAAAGCAGCTATTGCAAGAGGTGAGCAAGCAGTTAGGTATTTCACGTACTCAGTTCGCATTTTTATTAAAACGCTACCAAGCTGAATTTGCATTTCGTCAGCAACAGCAGCGTTTTTATGAACAGCAACGTCAACAAAGCCAGCAAAATCGCAGTAGTCATAGTGAACAAAGAGGGCACAGTGTGCCACAAAATAATGGTATGAATCGCGCCCAAGCGTTGGCTCTTTTAGGCTTAAATAATGATGCTTCTGCGAGAGATATTAAAGTTGCTTATCGAAAGCTTATGGCTCAGCATCACCCCGATAAGCTGGTATCGCAAGGTTTACCAAAACATATGATGGAAGTAGCGGTAAAGAAAAGCCAAGATATTCAAGCGGCTTATGAGTATTTAAAAAAGGCGGCGTAAAAAGCCGTCTACTTCTTTAAGCAGTCGCTGGTGCTGCTCAGGCTCTGAAGGCACACCAAATAACTCTCTTTGACGGTAGTCATATTTAGCGTGTTTTCTTACCCAGCGTTTTCTGTCTTTTACACTTTGCAGCGTGTCAGGGTTACCCTCACTATAAAAAATATCCAGTAACGGTGGGCTGATAGTTGAAAGCGTGGCATTGAGATGCTGGTTACGAACACTGTTAGGTAAATAACTACCTAGGCTAATAAAAGCGTTTAGTTCGTTATTTGGAAAGCTAGCATAATGCTCTATCAATAGCCCCGCACTGGCACCTTGTGCCACCACAATAATATTGCCGCCTTCATCCATTGCACTGTTATACAAGGCATTGAATCTGGCAATTAGCTTTAATTTGTAATCATCAAGCACGGCTTCACTGATATTGGGCTCACCCGTAACAAAATGCGGCGCTTGTTGCGTTTGGGCTGGTGGAGCAGAAGCTGCTTGCTCATCGCTTTGTTCAACAGTTTGTGTTGACTCATGTTCAGAGCTCTCAGGTGACTCGGGCGTTGCCATATCGGCAGGATGCCAATCAATGTCAGGCATGGTCATGGCAAGGGTTGCATAGCCAATTTCGTTTAACTGCTTGCGCAAAAAGTTAATACCAGCATTATTAGTGGGTAAGTGTTGCCAATCAGGAATGATTAGCACAATGCCGCGTTGGCTCGCTGCCATCGATTGGCGATATAAGCTAATGAACTCATCTTCACCAGCAAGCAGGGTGCGTACTTCATCGCTAGGTAAAAAGCGTTGTATATCGTTAGTGACCAAACTTGACCAAGGGGTAGGTTTAATAAAATCGGCAGCGTTCACATTGCCCATCAACGCAAAACAGGCTGCGTAAAGTAAGCGATGTGCGGGTTTTAAATTCATGCCGATATTACCTGAGTCTTTAATTAAATCAGTTATTGATTAACTATCGGCAGTATTTATTAAATATTTAGCGAATTGTCTTAAAACTCAGGAGCGGCTTCAAAAATCAATGTTTCACCGCTGGCTGGGTGAGCTAAGGTTAGCATTTCAGCATGCAGTTGTAAGCGAGGGGCCATGGCGAATGCCTCGGGGTGAGCATACAACTTATCGCCTAAAATAGGGTGACCCAATGACAGCATATGCACACGTAGTTGGTGAGAACGCCCAGTAATAGGGGTAAGCTCAACACGAGTTGCATTCTGTTCATATTCAAGCACTTTAAAATGGGTTAATGACGGTTTGCCATTATCGTGATCAACCATTTGCTTTGGTCGGTTCGGCCAATCACAAATAATTGGTAAATCTACCGATCCAGTTTCTTGCTCAAGCTTACCAAATACACGAGCAATGTAGCGTTTTGCAGTTTTTCTATCTTGAAACTGAATGCTTAAATTACGATGCGCTTCTTTGTGCATAGCTAAACAAATAATGCCAGAGGTCGCCATATCAAGGCGATGAACAATTTTTGCCGTTGGAAAAACGCGATTAATGCGAGCAATAAGGCAGTCGGCGTGTTTTGGATCTTTTCCCGGCACAGTAAGTAAACCACTTGGTTTATTCACAATAAGCAAGTCATCGTCTTGATAAACAATACTTAAATAAGGTGTCATTGGGGGATTATAATTGAGTAACACAGCCAGCCTCGATGATATGCAAGTGCGCTATTTTAAAGGAGTATGAGCGCATACACAATGCCAGTGCTGGTTTTCGAGTAGCAGCTAAGATACAGTAAATTCAGCTATGGAGTTTAAATAAAAGGACAAGTGAATGTTTCGCCTTGGTTTAATTCGCAGTAAACCTTGTACACGTTGTGGCTTAGAAGTTAATGACCTTGAGCCAGAGTGTCCGCATTGTAAAGGCTTTTCAGACCTACAAGCAGTATATTTGAAGCAAGCTTACAAAGACGATTTAATACAAAGAAACAAAAGCTTAGCTAAGTTATTTTGCAAGCTAGCGGCAGTGGCCTCAATTATTACCCTAGTGGTGTTTTTTGTATAAAAAAACGCGATGTGAAAGCACATCGCGTTTGTAGTTTGAGTTTAGCTATTTAACGTTAGTGCGAAACGACAATTAAACGAATTGCATCCAGTTTAACTTGGGCTTTTTCGATGTAAGTCGTGAGTTCGCTACGTTGTTTATCAAAGAAGCTAAGCTCTTCATCACGAATATTCGGGTTGATCTGCTTAAGTGCCGTTAAACGAGCTTGCTCTTCACCAAGGGCAGTTTGCATTTTCTCTAGTGATTCAGCACGCAGTGCTTCTAGCTTGGTTTGTGCCATGCCTTGTGCGCTGGTGATCATTGGGTGAATGGCACTTTGTAGCGCGCTGGCTAATTTACTTGCCGTTTGGCGACCAACCGCAGACAACTGCTGATTGAAAGCGTCAAAAGCAACATTATCAGCCAGATTGTTACTGCCCTTATCTAATAAGATACGAATAGGCGTTGGTGGCAAGAAGCGGCCAACCTGAAGTGCTTTAGGCGCCATCGCCTCCGCAATGAAAATAAGCTCAACAAAGAAGGTACCAGCAGGTAGCTTTTTGTTTTTCAGTAACGCCACAGAGGCAGTACCAAAGTCATCATCACAAATCATGTCTAAGCTGCCTTGCACCATAGGGTGGTCCCAGCTGATGAAATGGGCGTCTTCTTGAGAAAGTGAAGTGCTGCGATCAAACGTTACTGTGATGCCATCATCTTTTAAGCATGGGAAAGATGGATTTAGCATGTGCTCAGTTGGTTTCAAGATAATGGTATTTTCACCCTTATCTTCTTGGCTTACCCCAAAGGTGTCGAACACATTGATCATATAACTTGGTAGCGTGAATTGATCGTCTAATTCTTCGATATCAGCTACAAGGCTTTCTGCTCGGCCTTGGCCACTTGAATGCAGCTCTAGTAAGCGGTCACGACCACTTTCCATTTGCTTACGAAGCTTGGCATTTTGACCAGCAACTTGTTCTAGAAGTGGGTCTAGCTCTTCTTCGTCGCAATTGTGTGCACCAATAAACTCAAGCAATTCTTCGCCATACTCTTTATACAGCATTTGCCCTGTTGTCGATGTTGTTTCAAACGCATCTAAGCCTTCGTTGTACCAACGTAATAACACTTCTTGTGCGGTGTTTTCAAAATACGGCACGTGAATGTTTACGTCTTGAGTTTGACCAATACGGTCAAGACGACCTATACGTTGCTCAAGTAAGTCTGGATTAAGTGGTAAATCAAACAATACTAAGTGATGCGAGAATTGGAAGTTACGACCTTCAGAACCAATTTCAGAACAAAGTAGAATTTGCGCGCTGTCGTACTCGTCGGCAAAGTAAGCCGCTGCACGGTCACGTTCAACAATCGACATGCCTTCATGGAAAACAGAGGCTTTAATTGCTTCACGCTCACGTAAAATCTGTTCTAGGCTAAGTGCGGTTTCGGCTTTAGCACAGATAAGCAGTACTTTTTCGTGTTTAAGGGTTTTTAAGGTTTCGATTAACCAATCAACACGTGGGTCAAATGCGCCCCAGCTAGCATTTTCACCTTCAAACTCTTGGAAGATCTTTTCAGGGAATAGAGCGCGAAGTGCCGTTAGTTCAGCATTTTGAATGCCGCCCATGTTACCCAGTACCGACATCGCCGTTTTATATTGTTTAGGCATTGCCATAGGGTATGCATGAAGTTTACGGCTTGGGTAACCATCAATACCGCTGCGGCTATTTCTAAATAAAATACGACCCGTACCATGGCGGTCCAGTAGCATTGATAAAATTTCGTTGCGCGCCGTTTCATCACCTTGCTCCGCTTTCGCTAAAAGGTCAGTAATGTCGGTTTCTTTTAATAGCTCTTTTAATGTTGCACGAGATGCATCATCAAGGCCTTTTTCACCCAGTAATTGATTAGCAGCTTCAGCAACTTCTTTGTAGTTACTTTCTTCTTCAACAAACGCATCGTAGTCGTAGAAACGATCTGGGTCGAGTAATTGTAAGCGGGCAAAGTGACTGCGGTGACCAAGTTGATCTGGCGTTGCAGTTAATAAGATAAGGCCCGGAATGTCTTGGCTTAACTCTGCCATGCGTTGGTATTCAGTGCTTGGCTTACCATTATTGATACTTAAATGGTGCGCTTCATCAACAACCAATAAATCCCAATCAGCTAGGGTTGCTTGCTCAAACCAGCGCTTTTTCTTGCTTAAGAACTCAAGGCTAGTAAGTACTAACTGTTCTGTTTCGAATACGTTTGGAGAGTCTGCGAATGCTTCATCACAACGTTCTTCATCAAAGATTGAAAAACGTAAGTTAAAGCGGCGTAGCATTTCTACTAACCACTGATGCTGTAAGTTTTCAGGCACAACAATCAATACGCGGCTAGCACGGCCACTGATGATTTGTTGATGTAAAATCATACCTGCTTCAATGGTTTTACCTAAACCCACTTC
This sequence comes from Pseudoalteromonas sp. P1-26, assembly GCF_001401795.1. Lineage (NCBI taxonomy): Bacteria > Pseudomonadati > Pseudomonadota > Gammaproteobacteria > Alteromonadales > Pseudoalteromonadaceae > Pseudoalteromonas > Pseudoalteromonas sp. P1-26. Next base: position 28,389 of record NZ_LKDX01000011.1, read on the forward strand.
GTCAGAAAGTAATACGCGTGGTGCAAAACGTTTACCCACTTCTTGTGCAATGTAAAGCTGATGTGGAATAAGGTTTGCGCGCTGACCAATTAAACCTTTTAAAGGGGATTGTTGGCGCTCAAACTGGTGCTGCCAAGTTTGGTAGCGAAGCGTGTAGCGGTCAAAACGGTCCACTTGACCTGCAAATAAACGGTCTTGTGGTTTATTGAATTTGATAAAGTGATCTAAAAAGGTTTCTTTTAACTGCGCTTTTTCACCATTATCAACGCGAATGCCGTGATAGCATAGTAACTCGCCTTGCTCTTCAACAGACTCGACTTCTAATTCCCACTCTTCAACGCTGCGAATAATATCACCTGGATTAAATGCGACACGAGTAACAGGTGCTTCTGTTAAAGAATAAACTCTGTTTTCTCCACTGGCTGGAAATAAAATGCTGACCTGACGGCCTTCAAGGGCAACAACGGTGCCTAATCCTAAATCTGACTCAGTATCACTGATCCAACGCTGACCTAAGGAAAAATTCATGTATGTCTCGTCTATGAAGAAAAAAGGCGGCTATGTTACCTGTAACGCCATGCTACTTCAAGGCAGTAAACTCGCCGCACACAATTAAATTTAGTCAACCTTTTTAAGCCATTATTAACGGTAAAAATTGTATGTATTTTAACCAGTTAAATAATTGTATATTTGTTTGTCATAAAAAGGACTTTTGTCGTAAATAGACTAAACTGAGTATATACCTGACGAATAAACCATAGCTTCATCCGCCGCTTGTTTAGTTTATTGGGTATAGCATAAAAATCATAAAACGTAAGGAAAGTGCTATGGAAAAAGCTTCGAACCTTGATAGTAAAATGTATGTGCTCGATACCAATGTATTACTCCACGAACCCCTCGCTTATTTATCTTTCCAAGAACATGATGTTGTTATCCCCATGACAGTATTAGAAGAGCTCGACCACATTAAAGATAGGAAACATGACGTTAGCCGTGACGCCCGTGTTGCTATTCGTGGTTTAGATGAAGTGTTAAAGGACGCTTCGCCAGAGCAAATGTTGCAGGGGGTCGCGCTTCCTAGTAACAAAAAGGCTAAATCAGAATCTCGTGGCCGCTTAATTATCGTTAATGACCATTTATTTGCAGACAGTATTTCGGGGTTACCGGGCAACGAAAACGACCACCGCATCATCAATTGTGCTGTTCATTTACAGAAGCAACACAGCGATAGCAAAGTGGTGCTTGTCACTAAAGACATCAATATGCGCCTAAAAGCGAAAGGGGCAGGGCTTAAATTTGTTGAAGATTACAGAACAGACCAATTAATTGACGACATAGCATTGCTTACAAGCGGCTATAAAAAAATTGAAGGTGATTTTTGGCAACAGGTTGGAGAATGCGAAACAGAGCAGCAAGGCCGAGATACCTATCATCATGTGGCTAAAAGCACGATTAGCGATGTGTTCTGTAATGAATATATTTTAGATGAAAGCGACCACTTTGCGGCTCGAGTAACAAGCTACGATGATAAACACATTACTTTAAAGGATATTAGTGTTGAGCGCTTGATGAGCCATACCGCTTGGGGGGTTAAGCCAAAAAATGTTTATCAAGGGATGGCACTTGATGCGCTACTTGACCCAAGTATTGAATTGGTGATTTTAACTGGTCCTGCCGGCTGTGGTAAAACCTTGCTCGCTCTTGCTAGTGCCCTCGAAATGATTATAGAAAAAGGTATTTACGATAAAGTGATTGTTACTCGCAATACCCCAGAAATTGCTGAATCAATTGGCTTTTTACCTGGCACTGAAGAAGAGAAAATGGCGCCGTGGTTAGCTGCTATTACCGATACCTTAGAAGTGCTGCATAAAGGAGATGAAAATCCAATTTCGAGTCGTAATTACATTATGGAAAAAGCCAACGTACAGTTTAAATCAGTAAACTTTATGCGCGGCCGTAGTATTCAAAACGCGGTTGTTATTTTGGATGAAAGTCAAAACTTAACCGCTTCACAGCTGAAAACCATTATTACTCGCTGCGGTGAAGGCACTAAACTCATTTGCTCAGGTAACTTGGCGCAAATTGATAGTAACTACCTCACGCCAGTTACCTCAGGCTTAACCTATATTGTTGAACGTTTTAAAGATTTTCAGGGCAGTGCTACCGTTAATTTAAACGGTGTGGTACGTAGCCGCTTAGCCAGCTTTGCTGAAGAAAATTTATAACTTGCCAGTATTCCTATGCCTCGTTAACCTAGCTGTTATCGAGGTAAGGTACTTATAAGCCAGTGAATTTTTTACCGTTAAAGCATTATTATCGCTCTTTGGCAGTGGCACTTATTGTGCCGCTGCTGGTGGCGTTTTTTTTGTGTTTACACTTATATAATTTAAAACTTGAGCGGGCGATAGAAAGCAGGCAAAACGGTTTTAATAATATTTCAGCTCAGCTTAGCCATGCTATGCGTGCCGCAGATGGCCTTATAGACACCATGTTCAAGCTATATGAGCAGCCACTTTCTTATGATTTTGATCCTAGTTGGGCACGCAATGTGAATCAATACGATCACTATTACTACCAAAGTGTGGGCGATGGAGTGGGGGAGATAGTCGGGCAAGGAAAGTTTGCCTCAACCGCTTACGCAATTAATCAATGGCGACGAGTTATTGCCCTCGGTCCCTCGTTTAATACCACGCTGTCGCTTATTCAATCTTTAGAAGCGGTTGCTTATGTTAATGAGCAAGGCTTTGTTTATATTAAGCGCCGTAACACAGCAAAAAGTGAATTTCTGACCAGTGTGTTAGATAACAAATTTCGACCTTTATCAATCAATAGCAACAAGCTTGCTTCGAGCTCTGTATTGACGATTAATGGCCATGCCTACTTTGCTATTGGCAAGCAACGAGCCGCTAATAGTCGTGATTACATTGTGTTGATTTATGACCTTAAAGCAATTTCTAACTGGTTAAAAAAAATAGCGCCTAACTATGGTGAGTATATTTTTATAAACCGAGATAACCAAGTCATTGCCAGCTCAAAGACAGAGCCTAATACTGCCATAAGTGCCAGCGAGCATTGGCCGAATGTCGCGATAGATATGAGCAAGAATAACCACAGTCATTTAGTGCAAGAAGCAACAAACTTACCTATTTACACTCGTTTCTATGAATCAAAGCAAGCCCTGAGTGAACCTGTAGGCTACGACATCTTTTTAGAATTCGCATTTTTGAGTGTGTTTTTAGTGATGATGTTCAGCGCTGTTTTTTGGTTGAGTCAGCGCATTTTTGTAAAACCAATGACGCACTTAATGAATTATCTTGAGCAGCATGATGAAGGCAAACAAGCGTTAGTTCATTATCGTATTCCTGTTGATTGGCAGCCTTGGTTCAGCCGTGTGAAAAAGGTGTTTAGCCGTAATGAAGAGCTCGTTCAGTCGTTACAAGAGGCAAATAAAACGCTTGATTCGCAAGTACAGGTAAAGTCTAAACAATTGCGCCGTAGTATTGATGCGAAAGAGCGTCATTTAGCGCTATTAAATACCATGCTCAATAACGTACCTGACCTAATTTATTTTAAGAATATTGATGGCTCGTTTTTAGGCTGTAATAAGGCGTATGAGCGCTATATCGGCTTGCCACAAGAGAAGTTAGTAGGGCAGCAATTATGTGATATTAGCGATGATAATGGCGAGTTAAACGAGCTTGAAAAGCAAGTACTCAAAGACCGCCAAGCTTATCAAAAAAGATTGACCACAGAAGATAACAGTTATCTATTTAGCATCGTGCCATTTTACAACGAACATCAGCAATTTCTTGGCACTATGGCAATTGGTCGTGATATTACCGAGCAGCATAATGCGCTCAATGCATTACAAAGCTCCGAAGCGAAATTACGTAGTGCCATGGAGTATGCCGCTAATGGGGTGCTGTTGGTATCGCTTGACGATCAGGTGCTGCAAGCAAATAAAGCGGCACGCAAAATCTTTGCAATTGAAAACGCCAATGACCTCAAACTAATAGACTTATTTGCTGAGACGTCTTATCAGACATTAAAAAATACCCTGACAGAGCTGTTGCATGAGAAGAAAAAAGTGTATCACTTTAGCCTTGAGCAGCAAGAGCTACAGCGCTGGCTACAAATTAGTGTGTCATTAGTTTGGAATGCCGAGCAAACACCTGATTACTATGTTGTTCATGTACAGGATGTGACGGACTTAGTAAAAGCAAAAGATGACGCTGAACGGGCAACATTAGCTAAGAGTCGCTTCATTGCAAACCTTAGTCATGAAATACGCACACCACTCAATGCTGTACTAGGCTTAATTGATGTCATCGCTTTACAAGGTTTAACACAGCCGCAGCGTAATCATGCCGAACAAGCAAAATCAGCAGCCAATAGCTTGCTTACTTTACTAAATCGTATGCTTGACTTTGCCCGCGCTGAAAGCTCACAAGTACAACTTAATAAAGCCCCTTTTAGTGTGCCTGATTTAATCGACTACTGTCAGGGAATAACAGCCCCTTTATGCGCAAATAAAGATATCGAGTTTAAAGTCGAATGCGATAAAAGCATTAGCGATAACTTAGTGGGTGATCAAATTTGCTTGCAGCAAGTACTGGCTAATTTACTGACCAACGCTGCCAAATTCACCGAACAAGGCACAGTGACATTAAACTTAATGCTGGTGGAAGAGTCAGCTGAGCAGCAACTCATTTGCTTTACTGTTAAAGACACGGGCATTGGTATTAGCAAGGCAGATCAAAGCCGCTTATTTGATGCATTTACTCAAGGTGATGAATCATTAACGCGCTCTCATCAGGGCGTTGGCTTAGGCTTAGCGATTGTTAAGTACGAAGTTGCGCTAATGGGAGGCGAAATTAAGCTGGAAAGCGAAAAAGGTAAAGGCAGTGAATTTTGCTTTTGCTTACAGCTAGATAAAGCCGCGGAGCCTGTGAAAAAAGAACTGGTTTCATTGCCTTCTAGTACTGATTTATCTGGCATGTTAGTGCTGGCTGTGGATGATAACCCGCTTAATTTAAGCATTATTAAAAGTATTTTAGAGCAAATTGATGTCACCGTTGTGTGTGCACACAGTGGTGAAAAAGGCATTGAACTGGCAAATAGCTTAAGGCCCGATCTCATTTTTATGGATATTCAGATGCCAGAAATGGATGGTTGTCAGGCAACGCGTATTATTCGTCAGTCATTTACCAAAGAACAAATGCCGATTTACGCACTCACTGCACACAGTGAAAGCGAAGATATTGAGCATTCAATCGCGGCGGGTATGAATAAGCATTTAACTAAACCGATTGTTGCTAGTAAGTTGTTTTTAGCAATGAGTGAACTTGATAACACAAAAGAAGTCTTTTTTGATCAAGCTTTTATACTGTCTCAGTTTGCAAACAATACTAAGTTAGTATTAACTATGTTGTCGAAGTTTGCGACTATGGCAGCAGAGCAGTTATTACAAATCTCTACATTAAAAACTACCGATGAGTTGGTCCGTGTGGTTCATAATGTAAAAGGGTCAGCCGGAAATCTCGGTTTTAAGCGATTGTCAGCGTGCGCTCAGCAATGTGAAGCTAGGCTTAAAGCAGATGGCGAACTGCCCGAACAATTAAATGATGAGTTGCAATGGCAAATAAAACAGGTCATCGCATTTATCATCGAACAAGGATCTACTGATGTTGAAAAGAGCCAAGGTACTGATTGTTGATGACGATCCGTTAAACCGCTTGGTATTAGAGAAAACATTGCAGCAAGACTATGATGTTTTTTGTGTTGAGAGTGGCGAAAAAGCACTGACGTTTTTAAAAACGCAAACTGTTGATTTGTTGATCTTGGATATTGTAATGCCCGGCATTGACGGCTACGAAGTGCTTACTAAGTTAAAAGAAAGCGCGACTACCAGTATGCTGCCTGTAATATTTATTTCTGCCAATACCAGCCATGATGACGAAGCGAAGGGCCTTGAATTAGGCGCGATGGACTACATCACTAAACCATTTAGTGCTGCTATCGTGCGTGCTCGAGTGCGTAATCAGCTGCTGATCAAACAAAAAAATGACTTACTCGAAATGCTCGCCTCAATTGATGGCTTAACAGAGATCCCAAACCGACGTTATTTAGATGAAAATTTAGCGCGAGAGTGGCGTCGTTGCCGTCGAGATCAAACCCCGCTATCTGTGTTATTGATGGATGTTGATCACTTCAAGCGTTACAACGATTGCTATGGTCACCGAGCAGGTGATGATTGCTTAAAACAAATTGCTCATGCCTTAGTCGGGGCGTGTGAACGAGGCAGTGACTTTGTTGCTCGTTATGGTGGTGAAGAGTTTGCTGCGGTGTTGCCCAATACTTCAGCTAAAGAGGCTATGTCGTTTGCAAATAAACTGCGCAATGCGGTGAATGATTTAAACATCCCACATAAAGCGTCGCTAAATGCCGACCATGTCACAATTAGTATTGGTATTGCGACCACAGAAAATGGTCAGGTTTATGCAGAACAAACCTTACTTGAAGAAGCTGATTTAGGTCTTTATCAGGCTAAAGACGCCGGGCGAGATCAGATAGTATCGAGAATGATCGCAGTAAATGAACATGAGTAGGCAAAGCCTACTCATTCGTTTCAAATTATTTATTAACCATTGCTAAGTGATTTATAAATCGTATCACCTACGCCAATTAACTTATCATTTTTAAATACGAGTGGCGTACACTCGTCTTTAGTCATCTTGCCATCAGAGTGAATACTATGCGTTGCATAGAATAATACTTGGTAAACATCATCACCTTGCTTTAATAACTCGGTAAAGTTAGGTGTATTTAGTTTGTTTAATACAGTTTGGTAGCTCGTATCTAATGCAAGATTAGAAATCACTTCACGGTTATTTTTATGCTGTTTTTGCCAGCTAGAAGAGTTACCAGCCCAATGTGTGTCGGCTTCACCGTCAGAAACAGCAATGACACAACCAGTTAAAAATGGAGCTGTTAGCGCGGCAATAAGAAGTGCTTTTTTCATGTTATTTTATCCCGAAGAAATTGTTTTATAGTTATTCACTTAATAGCAAACTGCTTGCCAAACTTGTAAATCACAACTAAATCAATTGCTTAGGTTGTGTTTGGTCAATGAGCTAAGTAATAAATTACTAATTACTTAGCTCTATTGACTAATAAATTGCGGTTTAGACCAACCTGTTACGTGTTTCGCCTTGATTAAATGCTTGGATATTTAACGCAATTTCGTTAACTAAGCGCACAATAGATTCTTGGCTCGCCCATGCAATGTGTGGAGTAAGTAATAAGTTTGCACCTTTGTATAGTGCCAGCGGGTTTTCTTGCTCTGCGGGTTCTTTACTGAGTACATCAACACCGGCTCCGGCAATAATATTATTAGCTAATGCATCAGCTAAATCGGCTTCATTGATGATCCCACCACGAGCAGTGTTAATGATGATAGCTGACGGTTTCATCATGCTTAATTCTGCCGCAGCGATTTGGTTGCGCGTTTCATCAGTAAGCGGGCAGTGAACACTAATGATATCGGCTGTGGTTAGGGCATCATTGAAACTAACACGACCTTCACGAGGCGTTTGGCCTTTTCGTTCACTAATGATGACATTGGCACCAAAGGCGCGTGCTACATCGGCAACGGCTTTACCCAGTGAGCCATAGCCAACAATAGCCAGTGTTTTGCCGGCAATTTCATTAAAGCTGTAATCTAAACGGCAAAACATAGGGCTTTGCTGCCATAAGCCTTGCTGGCAATCATTAATGTATCTGTGAGTATTGCCCAGTAAATTAGTGATGAGAGTAAAGGTATGCTGCACCACACTCGGTGTTGAATAGCCCGCTACATTTGTCACTGCGATGTTATGTTCTTTGGCTGCACTTAAATCAATGTTGTTAGTCCCTGTCGCTGCAACACATATTAATTTTAAATTAGTTAATTTGCTCATGGCGTGCTGATCAATCACCACTTTATTACTGATAACGATATCGGCATCTTGGCAGCGCTCAACAACCTGTTCTTTAGCGGTTAAATCGTAACAGGTTAATTTACCTAATTGCGCTAAGGCATCTAACGAAGTGTTGGCTAATGTCGCTGCATCAAGGACAGTAATATTCATGTGCTTTCCTTTTTTAATTTATTGCTTGACCTTGGGGTGTACTCCAAGGTTTATAGTGAGCATAATAAATAAACGCTTCACAATGGAGACGGTGATGAAAATAGGTGAGTTTGCCCGTCAGTTGGGTGTCTCAACAGATACGCTACGGTACTACGAAAAGCATGGTTTGTTAACGCCTAGTTCGCGTTCAGACGTGGGATATCGTTTTTATTCTGAGAATGACTATAAACAAATGGCGTTTATTCTCAGAGCAAAGAATGTTGGCTTTAGTCTGGCTGAGATCAAAGAGCTACTGCAAATTAAGTTTCATAAAGATCAGCATTCTTGTCATGAAGTTAAAGAGATGACGATACAAAAACGTGATCTCGTTGCACAACGAATTGCAGAGCTTACTCGCTTTTATGACTCACTATCATTATTAGCAGATAAATGTTGTGGCGGAGAAGAGCCTGCTGAAAACTGTTCAATACTAACGACGCTGGAGGATATCGATGGACTTACTCAATAATTTTTGGCATCTGTTTTTACTTTCAGCGCCTTGGTTAATGTTGGGCTTATTCATAGCTGGTCTTCTCAATGTGTATTTGCCTGCTAACTTTCTTAACCGGCATTTAGGCAAAGAAGGGTTATGGACCACAGTTAAAGCAGCCTTTATTGGTGCCCCAATGCCCTTGTGCTCATGTGGTGTGATCCCTGCGGCCATTGGTTTAAGAAGGGCAGGGGCGTCAAAAAGTGCTACCACAGCATTTTTAGTTTCAACCCCTGAAACTGGGGTCGATTCGGTTTCGGTATCTTATGTGTTGCTTGGCCCATTTATGGCGGTAATACGTCCTATTGCCGCCGTGTGCAGTGCCATTGTGGCCGGTGTATTAGTGGGGAAAGACAGTGAACTTCATCAGCATCAAAATACAGCATCAGATGAAAAAGACTCAGAATCAACATCTTGTTGTAGCAGTAAACAGCCTGAGCCTGTGACTACAGCGAGTTGTTGTAGCAAAGAGGCATCTACTAAGCCCGCACAAAGTTGTTGTAGTAAGCAATCACCTCAAGAACTTGAGCCTGCTAAAACAACAAGTTGTTGTAGTAGCAAGGAATCGCAACCAACACAGGAGCCGCAACACAGTTGCGCAACTGAAAAAGCAGCACCTTCGCAGAAAAGCTGTTGCAGCACTGAGCAGTCAACTAAAGCCGTTGAAAGTCGTTTTAACAAACTGAAACGCGCGGTGAGCTTTAGTTGCAACAAGCTGCTTGAAGACACCATGATTTGGCTAATGATCGGTTTATTTTTTGCTGCTCTAGTTCAAACTTATGTACCAGAATCTTATTTAAGCCAATGGGGTAATGGCATTCTGGCGATGCTGGTGGTTATTTTAATCAGTATTCCTATGTATATTTGTGCTACTGCATCGACACCTATTGCGGCAGGCTTATTACTCAGTGGTGTCTCTCCGGGGGCGGTGCTAGTGTTTATGTTAGCAGGGCCGGCAACTAATATTGCAACACTTGGTGTGGTTGGTAAAGAGCTTGGCAAGCGTGCGGTATTTGCCTACTTAATAGGGGTGATTGGCACGGCGCTAGCATTTGGCTTTTTAACCGATTATTTAGTGGCGCAATATGGTTTTGTGGTGGCGCCGATGATGGGCGAAGAGCATGAAGTTCTACCACATTGGTTAAGCCTTGTGGCAGGTATTGTGTTGGCAATTTTAATGCTTAGATTACTGCTAAAAATGGTATTAAAAAAGGCGTCGCAAACTGGTAAGAGCATTGCTTAATTATTTGTTATAGATATATATTTTCTACATTAATTGGCATTTAATTTGGTTAACTATCGCGTCTCGGTTCGCATTTAAAATTGCCTGAGTTATAATCCGCCAATTATTTTTAACGGCACGCTCAGCGTGCCGTTTTTTAACTTAAGTAGTTTTTAATGAGTGAAAGTGTGGATAAATACGCCGACATAAGACCTTACAATGATGATGAAGTAGCTGATTCAGTAGCGCGTTTGATTGCTGATAATGCCTTTGTAGATGTAATCGCTAAGTATAACCTACCGCGCTTTTTATCGAACTTCCCATTTATTACTCGCCCATTAGTGCGCAGTCAGCTGCGTAAAAAGTGGGGCAACACCGCATCGGTTGAGCAAGTTCAGCATGAAGTGGCTGATTATTTAAATAAACTAATCACCCGTACGACTTCAGAAGTAACGTTTTCGGGCATCGATAAACTAGACCCAAAACAAGCTTACTTATTTATCTCTAATCACCGCGATATTGTGCTTGATCCTGCGTTGGTGAATTGGGGCTTGTTCAAGCACAACATGCCGACAGTTCGCATCGCAATTGGTGATAACTTGCTGCAAATTCCTTATATCACTGAGTTAATGCGTTTAAACAAGAGCTTTATTGTAAAGCGCTCAGCGAAAGCTCCAAAAGAGATGCTTAAAGCATTGTCGCAGCTGTCTGCTTATATCTATGACTCACTTGCTGAAGGCCACTCAATTTGGATAGCGCAAAAAGAAGGCCGAGCAAAAGACGGTTTTGATCAAACAGATCCTGCCTTACTTAAAATGTTGCAGTTACAAGGTCGTAAGCAGAAAAAAGAATTTGCTGAGTACGTACGCGAATTAAAAATTGTGCCAGTGTCTATCTCTTATCAATACGAGCCATGCGCGATTGCAAAAGCGAAAGAGCTTTATCATAAACAGCAACATGGTCAGTATGTGAAACAGCAAGGTGAAGATATTGCTAGTATTGTTGAAGGTTTTAGTACAGCTAAAGGGCATGTACATTTAGCGTTTGGCGAACCAATTGAATCGGGCTGCGAATCACCTGAAGAGCTGGCAAAAACCATTGATCAGCAAATTGTTGATTCGTTTTTCTTACACCCTGGTAACTACATAGCGGGTGGTTGTACGCAAGCTGTGATTGACGAAAAAGATGCTGCAGCTTTTAACGAGCGACTATCAAAAGTGCCAGAGGAGCTAAAACCTTTGGTATTAGCTATGTATGCTAAACCTTTTCATCGTAAAGCAGAACTTGCCACAAGCGAATCTGAGTAAGCGAAACAATTATACCAATCCGCAATAATACTTAATCATTTTGAGGGATTAAACCTGTCGCTACCTGCGTTAAAAATTTCTCATTTAGAACAACTAAATAACGAAATTTTTTCCTTGTTATCAACAAGGTTTTCTTGCCTCAAAATAAACTACTTAATTAAGCGAATTGGTATTAGTTTAAGAAGCCACTTTTTAAAGTGGCTTTTTTTATGGTTAATTTTCAGGCTATACTTTTAATATTCTTTATTAACCGGCATTTGTGATGCAACAAATTGAAATATTTGAAATTCCAAGCCCTTGCAAAGGGATATGCCAAGTTAATAACCGAGGCTATTGTAAAGGTTGCTACCGCAGTCGTGATGAGCGCTTTTATTGGAATAAGTTTACCAATGCAGAAAAACGTAAAGTCATTAGCTTATGCCAACAGCGCTATAAACGTTTCCTTCAGAAAAAACAGCAGGCAGAGCAGCAACAAACAAATCCTGAGCAAGGCGGTTTTGATTTTTAAAATTTACTGAGGTTGTATTTCGATTTTAAAAATTGCACCGTGCCGTTTTCATCAAGCTTTTTAAGTACTTTAGTCAGTTGCGGAATTATCGCTTTATGCCGTTTATGCACAAAGTGAAAGCTCTGCATCGGCATTAAAACCTGTTTATGAAAGGCTGTTTGATCAAACCCCGGATGCTTAGTCGACAATAAAAAGTCTAGTAATATTGTCCCTTCAACACGTTTTTGCGTGAGTAAATTAAGCTGCGCAGTGACATTTCTAACCTTGATCACATCGCCTGCAAATGGGTGGTTATCGATATAACTCTGGGCTGCCGGGTAGCTTGACTGAATTGCTAACGATTTAAGCTGTTCATATTGGCATTGTCGGCAATTTTTCAGTAGCACTAGATTAAAATCAAAAAGCGCATAGTCTACTTTCAATAAATTAGGATAATCGTCTTTAACATCGGCAATGCGCCCTAGTTGCCCATCGAGCACACCCTGGTTTGCAGCAACCAGCGCATTTTGATGATTAAAATCGATTATATGGATCTCATAGCCAATTTCTTTGTATGCCATTTTCATTAAATCAATAACATAGCGAGCTTGTGGTGTATCGGCGGGGCGATTAAAGATCAGTAAATTAGTGCTGGCACTACTTGAGAAGCAAAAAAACAGCAAAAATAAGGCAAATCTGTGACTCAGATACTTCGACAACGTGCGTTCCTTGCGTACATAAATTGCTCGTTAATTTACTGATATGTGTTTCCAAAATCAAGCTTATCCGTGGGCTTTTTAAGCTAATAAAAGGGATTAAAGCCTGTTAATTTTGTTATACTTGCAAAATCAAAAATTTATTGCTGAGAAAGTATGAGTTTCAATTTATGTAAATTGCCACGAGAGCAAAAATATCAAATTCAATTGGATTACGAAGCGTCTTTTTGGGCTTATCAAATAAAGCGCGGTAAGAACACTCGCGAAGGTGTTTACACTGCAATAAATAATCGCCCTATGTCTGAGCAAGCTTTTCTTAAGCAGCAATTTGAGCATTACCTTTCGTTAATGAGCTAACCATGGCTGTGTTTAGATTTTGTTTACTTGAGCCAATTAAAACGCCGTTAGTAAACAAATTTTATGATAAACACAAGGCTCGTGGTCGAGCGAGCAAAGCTGACCAAGTATGGGTTGCTTACAAAGAAACAGAAATAATTGCAGCATGCCGAGTCCAAAACCATGCAGGGCTGTTATTTTTGTCTACCCTTTATGTTGATGAAGTATGGCGGGGTCAAAAAATAGCCTCACAATTACTTGCGGCTGTCACCGCCGCACAAAAAGGGACAGTTTTTACCTTCGTGTACCAAAATCTGATTGATTTTTATCTACAAAATGGGTTTAACTATGCATTAACATTACCCAATTCTTTGCAATCGTTGTTTGAGGTATATGCGCATCGAAACGTAGTTGCGATGCACTTTACGCGTGACACAGTGCCAAGTTAGCAATTTGGAACGTCAATGACTAAGTTCTTCTCCAGTATAGCGTTATTTTTTATTTTGACCTGTGGCTTGTTTAGCCATCCCGCTATCTCTCAGGTAAAACGTTTATCAACCAGTGAAGGCTTATCGCAAAGTTATGTAAACACTATGCTTATCGATAACAGTGGCTACTTGTGGTTATCGACTGAAGGTGGCCTCAATCGCTACGATGGTTATCAGGTGGTTCATATCAAAGGTCCTAATGGTGAGCTTGAAGATGCCATCATTGACCGTATTTACCAAGATCCACAAGGCTATATCTGGATAGCTTCACTACAAGCGGGTTTATTCCGCTATGATCCCACTTCCGATACTTATCAGCAGTTTATTGCTAAACCAACCACTGAAGAGCAAATTTTTATTGAGTCGGTGTTTAGCATGGTAGCTGTTGATGACAAAACACTTTGGCTAGGGCGAGGCTGGGATTTTGCCAAACTAGACTTAGAAACGAAAAAAATCACCTCTATTTTTGAAATTCCTGACCGAGTTAAAAGCAGCGTTATTCGAGAGCTTTTCGCGTACCAAGGTTATATTTTTATGGGCACCAGTAATGGTGCTTATGTCTATGAGCTAGCATCAGGAAAAGTCCGTAAGCTTGAACATTTGCAAAATGAGCCAAGTCATATTTATCAAAATTATGTGAAATCGTTCGCTATTATCAATGAACAAACATTGCTAGTGGGGGCTGTTAGAGGCCTTTATCAGGTTGATATTAGCAATTTAAAAGCAATGTTTGATACCCCTGATATCGCCTTCAAAAATAAAACACTCATCAGTGAATTAAATATTTGGAAAATTATTCCAGAGGCTAACTCTATTACGCTTGGCACTGACAAAGGGTTATTTGAATATAACCCTGAAACGGGTGAGTTAGCTAAGAATATGCGCTTAAAAGAAAGTGGTTACACACTAGCTGACACCAGCATTATTGATATTGTGAAAGACCGCTCAGGTGGAATGTGGTTGGCAACCAAAAATGATGGGGCATTTTATCAGTCATACGATAATTACAATTTTATTAATGTGACAGCCAATTCATTAACAGGCGATGGGCTATCTCACCACTCAATTTGGAGTATCACTGAGTTTCAAAATCGTCTCTGGCTTGCCACCCATAATGGCCTAACAGCGGTTGATTTAGAAACCTACGAAAGTGAAGTGTTTTTAAAAGATTATCAGGTCGACCTGATTACTACTGAATTCAGTATTTACCAAATCATGCCCTATAAAGATAAATTATGGCTGCACACTAATCGCGGTATTTTAAGCTTTGATCCGAAAACAGGGCAGGCCACGCCAGTCAAAGCCGCAAATCCTGAGAATCAGGTTTTAATCAACGATTGGGTGCATGGCATATTGTTGATGCCATCGGGGGATCTTTACTATGTTCATCCTGATTACGGCATGTTTGTTTATAATATCGATAGCCAAAAAGTGACCCGACTAGGCGGCAAGTTTGATGAGTTTGAGCCGTTTTTAGCCTACGGATTTTTACCAGCGTTGTCGTCAAACCCAAAAGCGCCATTATTTTATAACGCGGGTATTTTGTATCAAGTTGATCCCGAAACTTACGAGCTTTCGACGATATATAAAGTGCCTGAACAGCATGAAAATGTTGCTGTGAATGTGATGTCTTACATCATAGATAACAACAATGTGTTGTGGTTATCGCTTTCAAACTTTGGCTTAATCGGCTTAGACGCCAGCACTTACGAGCATATTTATACCATCGATCTTGAGAAGAATAAGTTAGGTACCTTGTTATACGACATGGTACTTGATGAAGCGGGTATGATATGGATGAGTAGTCACAAAGGGCTTTGGCGACTGAACCCAGATAATCTGCACTTTCAGCAATTTACTGGCTCAGAAGGGTTATTCTCAACCGAGTTTAATAGTGGTGCATTTACTAAGCTTGAGTCAGGGCAAATTGTCTATGGTACGCTAAAAGGCTTTACCTACTTTTACCCTATGGATAACCACTATCAGCAAGCTTTAATTGATCACGTAAATATTACTAACCTTGATTTGATGTCGCGCGATTTACCCGCTGAGCTAAAACAGCCTATCGATAGTGTCGTTCTTGAGCATGATGATATAGGCCTTGAAGTTGCCTTTTCTGCGATGGCATTTAACTATCAAGAACGTATCATTTATGAATACCAGCTAGGTGATGGTCAAAAAACTTATACCCGCAATAACAACCGAGTACTCTTCCCAAAACTCAGTGCAGGAAAATACCACCTTAAGGTATGGGCAAAAGATCCATTAACCGGAGAGTTAACGCCGCCCGCTATTTTGAATATCGAAGTGAAATACCCACCTTGGCGTGCACCTCACTTTATTGTTTTATATGTGATTTTGGTTGCACTGTTTGTTGCTGCTTGGGTGTTTAGGCGTAACCGTATGCAACAAATATTACTAGCCGCCCATAAAGAGAGTAAAGAGAGTGAAGCACGATTGAAGCTTGCTCTTGAAGGCAGCCATTCTGGAGTATGGGATTGGTCATCGCAAAGCCCGATTATTTATCAACCGCGTCTTAAAAATGAGTTAGGTTATGAAACTGATAGCGTAAATTTAGATGATTATTTAGCAAAGATTCACCCACATGATAAACAAACTTTCCGGTTAGAGTGGTTAGAGTTTTTATCTACACAAAAAGGCTATTTCAATTGCACTTACAGACTACGTCATGCTGATGGTAATTGGCGTTGGTATAAAGACTTTGGCAAAGTGGTTGAGTGGCAAGACAGCGCCCCTGAAAAAGTAGCGGGCACCTACACAAATATGACCCGAGAGCTGGTATTTGAAGAAAATGCCCGTTTGTTTGGTGCGGCATTTGAACAAACTCGCGACTGGGTGTTCATCTTAGATAAGAATCTGCGTATTCGCGCTACCAATAAGTCATTCCAAGATGCCTTTGGCTTTCCAGCAGAGCCTCGCTCTAGTCGCTCGCTCACACTGGGTATGCCTATATCAACTCGTATCCATTACTTACGCATTATGCAAAAGCTTGAATCGGGTGAGCACTTTTCAGCCGAAGATGTTGTTGAAGTTGCTGGCGGTGAAAAGCGCCAAGTATTAATAAAAATAAGTGCGGTTGCAGGCAATAATCGCCAACTTGATAGCTATGTGATTATAGTTACTGATATTAGCGCGCAAAAGCTGGCTGAAAACGAGCTGCATCTACTGGCCAACTACGATGCTTTGACGGGACTACCAAATAAAACCTTGTTCAACGACCGAGTCGTTCACGCTATTGAACAAGCTGATTACCATCAAACAAAAGTGGCGTTATTAAACGTTAATATTAAGCGCTTTAAGCACTTTAATGATTCGCTAGGCCGTGAAGAGTCTGATGAATTAATTAAGCGTGTTGCTAAGCGTTTAAAACAGGTGTTGCGTCCACAAGATAGCGTGGCACGTTTCGATGGTGACGAGTTTGTGATCCTTGCCGAAGATTTTAAACAGCTTGATGAGTTACTGCTGTTATGTGCAAAAGTGATGGATTGTGTCGATACTCATATTGAATTGAGCCAGCAAGCTGTAAAAGTGAACCTTAGCGTAGGTGTTGCTGTTTACCCTGATGATGCAAAGGACACCAAAGCCTTATTAAAAGCCTCTAATGTGGCACTGTACCACGCGAAAAGTCATGTCGAAGGCTGTTATCAGTTCTATAAGCAAGAAATGAACTTACAAGTGCAGCGTACTTTGCATCTTGAATCACAGTTAAGTAAAGCTTACCAAGAACATGAGTTTTGTAATTTTTATCAGCCAATTGTGAGCGCTGAGACTCGCCAAGTGGCGGGGCTTGAAGTGTTGTTACGTTGGCCGAGTAATGATGAATATAAACCAGAAGACTTTGCAAATGCAGCAGAAAGCTCCGGGCTAATTACCAAAATTATGCTGCAGACTCTATCAAGAGCATTGATTGAGCTGCGCCAATGGCGTACCACGCATCCTGATTTATATATTTCGATTAATCTCTCTGCCCTTGATTTTGAAAGCGAAAATCTGGTTGAGAAAATACATCAATCAATAAGTGCAATTAAAGTTCCTGCGAGCGCGTTAGTGTTTGAGATCACCGAATCAGTGATGATGCATGACTCAGATAAAGCGCAGCAAAGTATGGAAAAACTCAAAGCCCTAGGCTGTCGTATTTATATGGATGACTTTGGAACGGGTTATGCCTCACTGACCTATTTGAAACGTTTTCCGGTTGATGTGCTGAAAATAGACAAAAGCTTTGTTAATGACATTGGTATTGATAAAGGTGATGAAGCGATTATCAATTCAACGCTTACTCTGGCAAAAAGCTTGGGTAAAGAGTGTGTAGCAGAAGGGGTTGAGAACCGCACGCAATTGCAGTTCTTACGCTCTTTAGGCTGTGAGTATTTCCAAGGTTACCTGTTTAGCAAACCTGTGGCAGGTGATGAGGTGAAGGCGCTTTTAGATACCCAGTGGGATGATGAATTTTCAGGGTAAAGCGAAAACTTTACCCTTTTCGTTAATCTTGGCGTTTACCACAGTGGCGGCAATACAGATTGCGATTGCGGTTTTTAAGCTCGTTATGAATCGCTTTATTCGCCTCTTGCTGACTTAAACCCAGTTTATACCGTAAGTTTTCTAAGTGCTCTTCTTCAACAGGCGATAAGTGCCCATCTTCAACGGCTTCATGCACTGCATCGGTAAACACTTGTCTGCGTTTACGTAACTGCTCAGAAAAGCTTGAGGCTAATAAACCAGTTGGAATAGCCACCATGCCCATACTTACCAGTGTTATAGCACCACCAAATAAACGACCAAGGGGAGTCACAGGCACGACATCGCCATAACCAACGGTTGTTAATGTCACCATTGCCCACCACATTGCAGCAGGGATAGAGCCAAATTTATCTGGCTGTACATCGTGTTCAATTAAGTAAATACCGCATGAAGCAATAATCAGCACTACGGCCATAATAAAAAAAGCCGCAAGCAGTGAGCTGCTTTCTTCTTTGAACGAGTTTAATAACAGCTGCATCGCCCTTGAATAGCGTGTCAGCTTGAAGATACGCATTAACCTAAGCACTCGCAAGAAGCGTAAATCAACACTCACAAAGACCATCAGAATGGTGGGTAAAATCGCTATAAGATCAATCAGCGCCATGGGCGAAAAGAAATACTTAATACGAATTTTTGAATTTGTTAACGGGCTTTCTTTATGCACGCTTTTATCTACACAGCACCAAAGCCTGAGCACATATTCTAAGGTAAAGATACCGACAGAAATCAGCTCGATCATTAAAAATTCGTGATGATATTGCTTTGCTAAAGGGCCGACTGACTCCAACACAATCGCCACCACATTAATCATGATCAACGACATTAAAAACACGTCGAGAGCGCGTCCTATACGTCGATATTTACCGTTACCTTCAAAAACTCGTGCAGTGTAATTTCTTAAACGATGCAAAATAGTGATCCAGTTTTAGTTAAGTTTTAGCACCATGTTAATGCTGCCCTCTTCAAAGTCGCGGGTGATCTTAAACCCGAGTTTTCGTGCCAGTTCAATCATGCCGGTGTTTTCTGGCAAGGTGATACCTGCAATTTGTTTTACGCCTTGGTTTTTACAATGCTCAATTGCCGCATTCATTAATATTGTGCCAAGCCCTAAACCTTGGCAATCAGAGCGCACCACAATTGCAAACTCAGCATCGAGTTTGTCTGGATCCATAAGTACACGAGACACCCCTAATGTACAGGCTGAACCATTTTGCTCTTGGCTGACAATAAACGCCATTTCTCGGTCATAATCAATTTGCGTCATTTTCGCGAGCTGATCATGGTTAAATTGCGGTAATTCACCGAAGAAGCGTTTATATCTGTCTTCTTTACTTAATGATTGATCAAACTCTAAGTGAGCTTGCTCATCTTCCGGTTTAATTGGTCTTAGCTGTGCTTGGGTATTGTTTTTAAGGGTTACTTCTTTAACCAATTCAATCGGGTAGGGGCGAATACACAAGCGTTTACGGTTCGCTTTTGCTTTATAACGGCTAAGGCCGATAGTCGCATCAAGGACCAAAAACTGCCCATTGCTGGCTAAAATAGGGTTTAACTCAACACTGGTAATGTCAGGTTGGTCGATAACAAGCTGCGAGATGCGGGTGAGTAGGGCGCATAAACGGTATTTATCGACCTTTTCTGGTAGTACGCGGTCTTTAAGTACGCCTTTATCGTGCGCCGCAGCAATCAGGTATTTTGCCAAGTTCATATTCAGTGGTGGTAATGCCACTGCAGCTTGAGCGAATTCAAGTCCGGTGCCTGCTTCACCCAGTAAGATCACTGGGCCAAAGTTCGGCTCTGTTTTAATAGCTATTCGTAGCTCATTAGCACCCGCTCGTGGTGCCATCTTTTGCAGTGAAAAACCTTCTATATGCGCATCAGGGTAGGTGTTTTTGATTCGGAGCAGCATGGCAAAAGCTGTTTGCTCAACTTCTTGTGCATCATTTAAATTAAGGACGACACCACCGACTTCTGATTTAGAAGGAATACTTGGGCTTATTAGTTTTAACGCTACAGGAAAACCTAGCTCAATGGCTTGCTCTTTGGCTTCTGTTGGTGTGTAAGCAACCTCAGTTTGAATACAATCAATACCATAATGAGTGAGTATTTGGCTTGCTTCATGGGTTGATAAATAGCTTTGCTCTTCGGCTAAAAACTCATTTACGACTGTGCGTGCTGCGTCTTTATTTATCTTTGCATCATCGGTGTTCGATTCTGGCGTTTGCGTTAAATGTTTTTGGTTACGGCGATAACTTACCAAGTGCATAAAGGCACCAACCGCACCTTCAGGTGTACGGTAGGTCGGAATGGCATTATTAGCGCAGACCTTACGCGCGGTATACGCGGCATCTTCACCCATAAAGTTTGTCATAACATAAGGGCGAGCCATCTTCGGGATTTTTTCTAAGGTTTCGACAATGATCTCAGCATAGTCTTCACTCGGTGCAAGCGCAGAAGGGGTATGAATGATCAGCAGGTTTTTAACTTCTTTGGCTTGCAGTAAAATTTCTAAGGCTTGTTGATAGCGCCTTGGTGCTGAGTCACCAAAAATATCCACCGGATTCGAGGTCATCTCTGATTGCGGGATCACTTTATTCAGCGCTGCTCTGGTCTCGTCGCTAAGCTCTGCTAGTTTTCCTGAGCTTTGCAAGAGCGTATCCACAGCCATGACACCAGGGCCGCCGCCATTGGTTAAAATAGTCAGTTGTTCGACTTTAAGTAGTTTGGGGTGCATTGCCAGCGTTTGTGTTGCTGCAAAAAGCTCTCGTAAGTCGTTTACCCTTAGCATACCCGCTCGCTGAAACAACGCATCATAGACCGCATCAGAGCTTTGTTTGCCACCAGTGTGTATTTCTGCAGCAAGGGCACCGGCGCTGGTTTTACCGGTTTTAATGGCAATGACAGGTTTGCTAAACGCAGCAGCTCGCGCTGCAGAAATAAAGCTACGAATATCTTCAATATTATCGATATACAACAAGATAGCCTTGGTTTTAGCATCGCGACCTAAAAAGTCGAGTAACTCATCAAAGTCGATATCAAGGCAATCACCTACAGACACAAAATATGAAAAGCCAATCTCTTTGTTCTTCGCCCAATCAAGAATGGTTGAGCAAACAGCCGCTGATTGCGATACAAAGGCGAGCTTCCCGGGGCTTGCAACTGTATGCGAAAAACTAGCATTTAAGCCAATATGAGGAATAAGTAAGCCCAAACAATTAGGCCCAAGTAAAGAGACATTTGCCTCAGCAGCTGCTTCTTTTAATGCGTACTTTTGGTCGGCGTTTAAGCCGGCTGCAATCACCACTGCATGTTTACAGCCAAGCTCCCCAAGCTCGTTAATGATGTTGATTAAGGTGTTTTTATTAGTACAAATAACCGCAAGGTCAGGTACTTTTGGAAGTGCAGCAATGCTCGGATAGGCTAGTACGCCGTGTACAGCGCTGTGATTTAAACTAACAGGCATGATTGGGCCTTTAAAGCCCCCTTGTAAAAGGTTGCGCATAACCACAAAGCCCGCTCGGTTAGGGGAATTTGAGGCGCCAATGACCGCGACTGATTTAGGGTTAAAAAATTGGCTAATACGTTTAACGCTCATGCTGTTTCCTTCGCTTGCGCTGTTTGTTAAAACTTCAGGGTCTGTTAAGTTTAATACACCCAAACTAGAACCGACACGCTTCTAAAGTATTAAAAGTTATACTCATAAGATAACCTGTTTATAACTACTTTTCGAGTCAAAAACAGTGACCTACATCAAGGAGAAAAGCATGAATAAAGCGCAACCATTTAATATCGTTATTGCAGCGTGTGCATTGGCGGTGGGTTTGCTCGGATTAGGTTTTATTTTGAAAAGTGCAGCCCTTGATGTGAAAGGCATGGAGCGCACTGTTCACGTTAAAGGGTTAGCTGAAATGGAAGTGCCTGCCGACACCGTAATTTGGCCATTGCAGTTTTCTGATGCCGATAACAACCTTGAAAAATTAGTAGGTCGCGTTGAAGAGAAAAGCGATGCAGTCGTCGCCTTTTTAAAGCTACATGGCTTTAGTGATGAAGAAATTAGTCTTGGTAGTCAGTCAATTATTGATAAACAAGCCCGCGAATATGGCGGCGAAAATCAACAGTTTCGTTATATTGCCCGTAATAATGTCATTGTTTATTCAAATGACATCAAAAAAGTGCAACATGCGTTAGGCGCTGTAAGCCAATTAGCCAAGCAAGGCATTGCGATAGTACAAGACAATTACGAAACGCGTATTCAATATTTATTTAATGGCTTAAATGAAATTAAGCCAAATATGATTCAAGAAGCAACCGAAAAAGCCCGTGAAGTGGCAATGAAATTTGCCAAAGATTCACAATCTAAATTAGGTAAAATTAAAACTGCGCGTCAGGGGCAGTTTTCAATTTCTGATAGAGATTCAAACACACCTCAGCTGAAAAAAGTGCGCGTTGTTACCAGTGTTGAATATTATCTATCTGACTAAACCCAATACCACAGATAAAGGCAGCCGCATGCGTGTGCATACAATTACCATGCGGCAAAGCGCTCCAAGCATAAAGCCACCACTAAATGCCACAGCCACCCCCAATAAGCCAAACTGATCTTTTAACAGTATTGCCATTAAAACCGTGACACTGGTTGCGCCAAGTAATACGTACAAGTTAATAAGCGGGTTGCCTTTTAATTTGATCATACTACTGGCTAAAATTCTTGCTGGTAATAACAGTTGCCCGAGTAACAGCAGCATTAAAATCCAAAACCCTTCCTGCAATTGGCTTTCGCCATAGAGAGTGAGTAGTGGCTTTGCGAGCAGGGCAAGTAGCAAAATAGCGGCAAAGTTAAAACGCCATACCACTTTCATTAATTCGCTAAGTTGCTGCTCGGTCGTTTCATCTGCCATTAAAATGGGTTTTAAATATTGGTTGGCGGCATTGCCTAAAATAGTCAGTAAGCCAGCAATCACTACCGCAGGGAAGAAGATACTCACGCCTTGTGCACCAAACCAGTGATGCACCAGTAA
This sequence comes from Pseudoalteromonas sp. P1-26, assembly GCF_001401795.1. Taxonomy (NCBI): domain Bacteria; kingdom Pseudomonadati; phylum Pseudomonadota; class Gammaproteobacteria; order Alteromonadales; family Pseudoalteromonadaceae; genus Pseudoalteromonas; species Pseudoalteromonas sp. P1-26. The sequence continues at coordinate 51,163 of NZ_LKDX01000011.1, forward strand.
GACATCGAGTTTTGCTACTAATACGGTGCCTGCGCCACTGGCGAGCATGATCAAGGAGTCTTTACACCATTGCTTGGTTTGGTATCGGGCTGTACTTGCGACGAGCATTTTCTTGATTAACCAATATTGATAAATGACTACGCACAAGATGCTACAAAACAACAAGATACAAATCTCGACTAAAGATAAATCGCCACGTATCAAGTACACGAAAAAGCAAAACCCCGCGGTTAGCAATTCAAAAATACATTGCTGTGTTACTAGGCCAATTTTTGGTTTATTCAAAGCTACTAAAAAAGCCGATTGGCTTTGCATAATGGCGCCAATCGGCACCAGTAATAGTAAATAGACCACATGCTCTTGAGCGCTTTGGTGCGGTGAAATAGCCTGAAAGCTAATCACCACAGCAGCGACAAAAATCACCCCGAATAAACACGATGCAGCTAAATAAACATGTTTTAAGCCACGTAGTAAATCATGTTGCTGAGCTTTGTAGAGCGGGTAGCTAATACGCATTAAAGACGATGCAAAACCCATACTCGCGGGTAATAACAGAATTTCACACAGTGCGAGTAACGCGGCGAAAGTACCAAACTCATCATTACTTAATAACCTTGCAAGGCACAAGGTAAGTACAATACGGCTACCATGGTTAAGGGCGGTAAAACTACTGAGCGATAAAAACGCTTTAACAACATCCTTATTCATGAAGTTATTGATTGAGCGCGTTTAATAACTGCGCCGTTGGCACTTGCAAATAGGCCGCGCAAAGCAGCACTTTACTGTCGCTACTCGTTGGTTGATTGGCACCATAAAATTGCTTAAGGGTATTTATTAAGGCGCTGACTGCGCTAGGGCTGTGGCTTTGGTCGACTTCCATCATGGCTAATAGCGCAGAGAACTCATGTTTGGCTAGCATTTGGGTCGTGCTGTTTTGCGCTATAAAGCAACCAATAGGAGTGAGCTGCTGTTTATTTAATGTTTTTAACGCTATGCCTAAGCTTTCGTTGCTTTCAAATAACATTAACGAACGCAAGTAATTAAAGGGTAGGTTATCAGCCTGACACTGCGTAAATAAATGATGTAGTAAGGTATTGCCCTGACTGTCTGTTACACAAAAAGCATTTTGAAACTTAAGACCAGGCGTGAAAAAGCTCAGTTTATCGATATCATCAATTAAGGCTACAGCTTCACTTGGCAGCGGGCTTGCTTCGAGTAAATGCGCTGCCACATTTTGTAAAAACAAGTATTTAACTTCACTACTACACGCTAATTGATAAATGTGCTGTAATTGTGCCGCTTGCAACACTCCCGATAAACTTTGGTAATCGGCAATGAGTTCTTTTAACTGATGATGTTGAAGCCGGCTGTTCAATTGCTCAATCGCGCTTTGCATGGAGATACTCGTTTTTTATTATTTATACATTTATAGCTCAACTAGTTGTTTAAATAAATAAAAAAGGCCGCTGAGCGGCCTTTTTCAAATCTTTATTGCTTAAGCTGCTTGTTTTTTAGCAACCCATTGGTCAACAAACTTCTCTAGTACATTTAATGGTACTGCACCATTTTTAAGTACTACATCGTGGAATTCACGAATATCGAATTTATCGCCTAGTTTTTCTTTAGCTGCTTCACGAAGCTCTAAAATTTTCAGCATGCCCACTTTGTATGCCGTTGCTTGTGAAGGCATTACAATGTGACGCTCAACCATTTTAACGCCATCAGACGTCGCATTTGGTGTGTTATTTACGTAGTAGTCGATACCTTCTTGACGTGTCCACTTCATAGCGTGGATACCTGTATCTACTACTAGGCGACATGCACGCCATAATTCCATCGCAAGACGACCAAAATCTGAATATGGGTCTTCGTATAAGCCCATTTCTTTTGGTACTAGCTCAGAGTATAAACCCCAGCCTTCAACATACGCTGTGTAGCCGCCAAACTTACGGAACTTAGGTACATCTTCAAGCTCTTGTGCGATAGCAATTTGCATGTGGTGACCAGGAATACCTTCGTGGTATGCAAGTGCTTCCATTTGGTATGTTGGCATTGCTTCCATGTCGTAAAGGTTTGCGTAATAAATACCTGGGCGTGAACCATCTGGCGCAGGTTGTTGGTAGAACGCTTTACCTGCTGCTTTTTCACGGAATGCTTCAACAGCTTTCACTTTAAGGTCTGCTTTTGGCTTAACAATGAATAGCTCGTCTAGACGAGATTTCATGTTATCGATAAGCGCTGTTGCCTCATCAAGGTAACGTTGTTTACCTTCAGCCGTGTTAGGGTAGTAGAACTGCTTATCAGTTTTCATGAATTGCATGAATGCTTTAAGGTCACCTTTAAAGCCTACTTTGTCCTTAATTTCACGCATTTCGTCGTGAATACGCGCGACTTCAGCTAAACCAATTGTGTGGATTTCTTTCGCTGTTAAATCAGTCGTTGTGGTACGCGCTAAAGCATTATTGTAGAACGCTTCACCGTCAGGGAATTTCCAAGCACCATCACGGTCATCAGCGCGTTTTTCTAACTGAGCTAAGAAGTTAATTAGCTTAGTGTAAGAAGGTTTTACTGCTGCTTTTAAGGCTTTTTCAGCGTCGCTGATAAGTGCAGATTTTTCGCTATCGGCAATCTCTAATGCATTAACTTTTCGTTTAAAGTCGGCAAGTAACGTTGAGTCTTCACCATCATGGAATGGTGCGCCGCGTAAGATATTATTGCTTGAATCAATCACGTGTGGGAAAACAAACTTAGGCGCGATAATGCCTTTATCTGCTCGTACTTCAAGGTCTTTGATTAGCTGATCAATAACCGTTGTAACACCATTTAAACGTGAGATATACGCTTTAGCATCAGATACATCGGCAATTTGATGTTGGTTGATTAAAAACGCAGGGATCATCGAGTGAACACCAAACATTTGGTTCACAGGGTAGTTGTAATGACGCCATTTGAAATCAGCAATTTCGTTTTCTAAATCTTGCTTTTTAAGGTCGTAGCTTACTTTTGTTGCGTCATCTAATAGGTCACGGTTAATTGCGTTAAGCGCTACTAGGTCAGCTTTAGTTTGTTCAAAGTCTTCTAAAACGCGCTCTTCGCTGCCATCGTCCCATTTGTCGTAATCTTTTTTGATGCCCATGTATGTTTGATAGATAGGGCTTTTCATTACATCACGGTTAAAAGTATCTTCGAAGAAGGCATTAGCTTTATCGATTTCACTTTGTACAGGTTGGCTTTGTACACTTGGTGCAGGCTTCGGTTGCTCTTGCATTTGTTGGCAGCCGCCAAGTAATGCAACACTTACCGCCGCAGCGATGAAGGTCAGTTTACGCATTATCGTTCCTATGTAGTTGTTAGAAATTTAATTATAATTCTTAAACGAATAATTCTAGCAGGTCATTTAAAAAGCGGTGGCCTTTTGGGCTTACCTGCCAGTTATCTTTATCATCAATTAGTAAGCCTTTTGCAATTGCATCAGTCAAGGCTTGTTCCTGACTTTGCAGTGACAAACTTGTAAGCAAAGGTAAATCAGCTTTGGGGCAGGGTTCGACTAAACGAAAACGATTCATAAAGAATTCAAAAGCTAAGTCGTCTTCTGCTACTTGCCATTGTTCGTATAAATACGGTTTGGCAAGATCCATATAACCTCGAGGGTGTTTTACTTTCACCGTACGGGTGATGAGTTTATTTTCATCAGTAATTTTACCATGGGCACCGCAGCCGATACCGAGATAATCGCCAAATCGCCAATAATTCAAGTTATGACGGCATTGGTAGCCGGGCTTCGCGTAGCCTGAGATCTCGTATTGCTCATAACCTGCTGCTGCGAGTAACGCTTGACCTTGTTCTTGAATATCCCAAAGGGTGTCGTCATGAGGTAAGGTCGGTGGCTTAGAAGCAAACTGAGTATTTGGCTCAATTGTTAGCTGATACCACGAGATATGAGGTGGATTAAGGGCGATAATTTTTTCAAGGTCGCTTAAGGCGTCTGCAACAGATTGCCCTGGTAAGCCATGCATTAAATCAAGGTTAAAGCTGTTTAGCCCTGCTTGATGCGCCTGTTTAGCCGCATAACTTGCTTCATCAGCACCATGAATACGGCCAAGGGCTTTTAGCTTGTCGTTTTGCATGCTTTGCACGCCAATCGAAATACGATTGATGCCAGCGGCAACATATTCTTTAAAGCGACCTGTTTCGACGGTACCTGGGTTTGCCTCTAGGGTAATTTCACAGTCATCAGTTAGGCCAATTAATTTGTCGACTTCACCAAGTAGGCGAGTATATGCGTCACCGGTTAATAAGCTTGGGGTGCCGCCGCCAATAAAAATGCTGTGGATTTTACGCCCTTGCACTAAGTGCAAATCGGCCTTGAGATCATCAATAAGATGTTGAACGTATTCTTTTTCGGGGATCGTGCCTTTTTGGCCATGGCTATTAAAGTCACAGTATGGGCACTTTTGCACGCACCAAGGCACGTGCACATATAAACTTAAAGGCGGTAAACTCACAGGCCGCCTTTTTGCTGCAATTGCGCAAGTAGTTGTTTTAAAGCTTGGCCGCGATGGCTAAGGGCATTTTTTTGCTCTTTAGTTAACTGAGCGCTAGTGCATTGCTCAGACGGTACGTAAAAAACAGGATCATAACCAAAACCACCTTGACCATCTTGGCTATAAGTGATTTCGCCTTCCCAGCTAGCACTACAAATAAGTGGTGTAGGGTCGTCAGCATGGCGCATTAATACTAACACACACCAAAAACGCGCACTGCGAACTGGGTTATCAGCAAGCTCTTTTAGTAGCTTGTCGATATTATCTTGATCGCTGGCACCCGCTCCGGCAAAACGTGCAGAGTACACTCCTGGTGCACCATTTAGACCGTCTACTTCAAGACCTGAGTCATCAGCAATCGCAGGCAAGCCTGTGATCTTTGCTGCATGGCGCGCTTTAATAATGGCGTTTTCAACAAATGTGGTGCCTGTTTCTGGCACGTCTGGTACTTGAAAATCGCTTTGTGGAACCACGTTAATATTAAGTGGGCTGAGCATACTTGCCAGCTCTTTTACTTTGCCAGGGTTACCCGTGGCTAAAACCAAGGTGTTGTTCATAGGTCTACTAATCTACGTAAAATTTTTGCTGAAACTTCAGCGTTTGTACTTTGCCATTTTGATTAATTTCGATATCAAAACGGTAAATTTCCTCGTTGCTGTAATCGATTTGCGCGAGGTAATAAATCGCATCGCCTTCAACAACTTCTTTAAATGTAAGCTGTTTTTTATTACCAAGTAGGTTACGTGCAGTGCCAGTTAAAGTTGCAGTCTGCGCTGTTTTATCGCTGTTTTTTAATACCGAAATATTAATAATCCCTTTGCTAGGGCTACGCTCTAAATCATAGTTTTTAGCAATGTTTGGCTGAATAAAAGTCGATGGAAATGCAATGTAATGAACTTCCCAAGGGCCAAGAACCTTGTACTGGGCGCCTGCTTGTTCATCAGCTTTGGCAAAGGTTGTAAATAAACTCAATACAATCAAAGAAAAATAAATAAATTGCTTCATGGTATATCTCACTTAACAAAAGAGGCCTTTCGGCCCCTTACTGCTTAACGTTAAACGCTTAGCCAATTAAATCCATTACTAAAAACTGTAAAAACTGTAGACCAATAATCAACACTAAGATTGATAGGTCTAGACCACCTAGTGGTGGGATAACCTTACGAATGGGACGTAACATCGGCTCAGTTAGCTGATGGAATACAGCCTCAATTGGGTTGTAGCCTTGGCTTACCCAACTTAGTAAAGCACGAATAATTAATACCCAAAATAGTAAGTTTAGGCCTTCTTTAACTACCGTAATTAACGCTTGAATAAATACCGGACCTGGCGCCCAAGCGTTATAAAACATCAGAAAAATAACACTGAGTTTTGCTACAGCAACTAAATAAGCAAGCACTAACGAAGCAATATCAAAGCCACCCACTCCTGGGATGATTTTACGAAGTGGGTTCACTGCGAACGAAGTGGCTTTCACCACAAACTGGCTCATAGGGTTGTAAAAGTCAGCTTTTGCCGCTTGTAACCAAAAGCGTAAAAGGACCACCATTAAAAAGAGATCAAAAATAATCCCAACTAAAAAGTGCATGGCTTGCATAGTTTTACCTTCAAAAAGTAAGCTTAAAGTTCTTTTTCCATCGCTTCAGCGCGAGCAATACAGGCATCCATTGCACCTGCAACTGTGCCGACTAAACCTTGTGATTTAAGATGCTCAACAGCTTCGTGAGTCGTACCCCCTTTAGAGGTTACGTTTGCACGTAGCTGAGAAATACTGATGTCTGGTTGCGAAAGAGCCATTTCGGCAGCACCCAGTGCGGTTTGTTGCACTAAACGGCGCGCATCTTCATCACTAAAGCCAAGTGCTTTAGCTTTTTCTTCAATAGCTTCCATAAATAAGAAGAAGTAAGCAGGTGATGAGCCTGTAACAGCAATGATGTCGTTGATTTGTGACTCTTGCTCAACCCAAACAACAATGCCTGTACACTCAAAAACTTGTTGTACAAACTCGTGCTCTTCAGCGGTTTCATCCGCGCCGTATAGACCTGAAACACCACGGCCTAGTAATGATGGTGTATTTGGCATACAACGTACCATTTTCACATCTTGACCTAGCATTTCACGTAAACGGCTAACGGTAAGGCCAGCGGCCACTGAAATAAATAGCTTGTCGCTAAAATCAACGCCTGAATCTTGGAATGATTGGCAAAGATCGCCCATCATTTGTGGTTTAACAGATAAGACAATCACATCTGCATCGCGAAGTGCCGCGTTGTTATCCGCGGTAGTTTGCACCCCGAAATCAGCAGCAACCTTAGCTAATTTTTCTTGGTTGCGATTGGTTGCAATGATGTTTTTTGCTGCAAAACCGTTCTTTACCATGCCGCCAATGATGGCGTAGCTCATGTTACCCGTGCCTATAAATGCGATTTTTTTGTCTGACATATGTCTGTTATCACCTTTTAATTTCGTTGGCCAAATATATCCGTGCCAATGCGTACCATGGTTGAACCTGCTGCAATCGCCGCTTCAACATCATTACTCATACCCATCGACAAGGTGTCTACTTGGGGATATTGGGCCTTTAGTTTATCAAAGCAAGCGCTTAATTGCTCAAAATATTGTAATTGTAGCTGGGCATCATCGGTTTTGGCAGGAATCGCCATCACACCGCGCAGGCATAAATTAGGACATTGATTGACGAATTCGGCCAATGCCATTAGCTCGTCTGGGTGGCAGCCTGACTTAGCCTCTTCTAAACTAATATTAACTTGAATTAATACATTGAGCGGGGCTTTGTCGGCTGGTCGTTGCTCATTAAGACGTTTTGCAATTTTAGTGCGGTCAACACTTTGTACCCAATCAAAATGCGTGGCTACTTGGGCACTTTTATTTGATTGAATAGGGCCGATAAAGTGCCAAACAATGTCTTTATAATCAGCCAATGCTGTGACTTTTGTTATCGCTTCTTGAACGTATGATTCGCCAAACTGGCGTTGACCATGCTTATAGGCAGCAATAATATCGTCGGCAGGTTTTGTTTTTGAAACAGCCAATAGGTTGATTGATTGCTCATCGCGGTGATTATTTTTTGCAGCTTGAGCAATTCTTGCGTAGGCGGATGTAAGTCGTTCTGCTATTGTAACCATATAATTATCAGTTGGTTGTGGAGTCATAAATGGATATTACCGAATTATTGGCCTTTAGTGTGCAACACAAAGCCTCGGATTTACACTTGTCATCAGGCGTATCACCCATGATACGTGTTGATGGTGATGTGCGTCGTATTAATATTCCAGCATTAGAACAAAAAGATGTAAATAGTCTGGTATACGATATTATGAACGATAATCAGCGTAAGGACTACGAACAAAATCTCGAAGTGGATTTTTCTTTTGAAGTACCAAACCTTGCGCGTTTTCGTGTTAACGCATTTAATTCAAACCGTGGCCCTGCGGCGGTGTTTCGTACTATCCCAAGTGATGTTTTAACGCTGGATGATTTAGGTGCGCCTGATATTTTTAAAACCATTTCCGATAATCCACGTGGTTTGGTGCTAGTCACCGGGCCAACGGGTTCTGGTAAATCAACCACATTAGCGGCGATGGTTGATTATATTAACCAAAATAAGCATCACCATATTTTAACTATTGAAGATCCAATCGAATTCGTACATGAGAATAAGCTGAGCCTTATTAACCAGCGTGAAGTTCACCGTGATACGCATAGCTTCTCTAATGCACTTAGAAGTGCACTACGTGAAGATCCGGATGTAATCTTAGTGGGTGAGCTGCGTGACCTTGAAACGATTCGCTTAGCGATGACCGCAGCAGAAACAGGTCACTTGGTGTTTGGTACCTTGCATACCACATCAGCACCAAAAACCATTGACCGTATCATTGACGTATTCCCAGGTGAAGAAAAAGACATGGTACGTTCAATGTTGTCAGAATCATTACGTGCCGTAATCTCGCAAACTTTACTTAAAAAAGTGGGCGGTGGCCGAGTTGCAGCTCACGAGATCATGATAGGTATTCCTGCAATTCGAAATCTGATCCGTGAAGATAAAATTGCACAAATGTATTCATCAATTCAAACCGGTGCATCGCATGGTATGCAGACCATGGATCAATGTTTAGCAAACTTAGTTAACTACGGCATTATTACAACCAATGATGCGCGAGCTAAAGCGCAAGATAAAACCCAATTTGGTGGTTAACGGAGCTATTTAAAATGTCTTTACCTTTAAATCATTTTTTACAAGTTATGATCGACAAAAAAGGCTCAGACTTGTTTGTTTCGAGCCAGCTGCCTGTCAGTGCAAAAGTAAACGGTGAATTAATACCTTTAAGCGATGAGAAGCTCTCTGATGAGGATTCACTCGCTTTGGTCGAGTCAGCAATGAACGACAAACAGCGCAAAGAATTTCATGACAGTAAAGAGTGTAACTTTGCAATTGCGACTGATGAAGGCCGTTTCCGTGTTTCTGCCTTTTGGCAGCGTGATAAAGCGGGTATGGTTATTCGCCGTATCGTGACGCAAATCCCAGATGTCAACGAACTAGGTTTGCCATCAACATTAACCGACGTGATTATGGCAAAACGTGGTTTAGTGCTGTTTGTAGGTGGTACAGGCACGGGTAAATCAACCTCGCTTGCAGCGCTGTTAGGTTATCGTAACCGCAATCAGCGTGGTCATATTCTTACCATTGAAGATCCTATCGAATTTGTTCACGAGCATCGTAAAAGTATCATTACCCAACGTGAGGTTGGTTTGGATACTGAAAGCTTTGAATCAGCTCTAAAAAGCTCGTTACGTCAAGCACCTGATGTGATCTTAATTGGTGAGATCCGTTCACAAGAAACCATGGAATACGCACTCAGCTTTGCTGAGACGGGTCATTTGTGTGTGGCGACACTGCATGCGAATAATGCCAACCAAGCCATTGACCGTATCATGCACTTAGTACCAAAAGAAAAGCACGATAAGTTAAAGTACGACTTAGCACTTAACCTTCGCGCCATTGTTGCTCAGCAGTTGGTGCCAACTTCCGATGGGGAAGGGCGTGTTGCTGCTATCGAGATTTTGCTTAATTCACCTATGGTGGCAGAGCTCATCAAGCGTGGTGATATTGGCTCTATCAAAGAAACCATGGCTAAATCGAAAGAAATGGGCATGCAGACCTTTGACCAAGCCTTATTTGAGCTTTATAAACAGCGCCGTATTAACTACGCTGATGCGTTACACCATGCTGACTCGCCAAATGACTTACGCCTAATGATTAAGCTGCAAAACAATGAACAAAGTGGTGCGGGCTTCTTACAAGGCGTGACTATCGATGGTCTTGATGGAAAGAGTGACGAATAAATGTGTTTGCGAGTAAATTTAATCGGTTGGTTATTTTTATTGCTGAGTACCTTTCAGGTATATGGCAATGATAATAAAAGTGTGGTTATTTTTATTCGCGATGATGTTTATGACGATTACAGTCGCTTTTTGAATGGTCGCAAACCCCTTGAAGTTAAAGACTTCAGTGGTGCTTACATTCGCCGTGATGTGGTCGATATGATCATAGCTCAACAAGCATTGAGTTTAGGCGGTTTTACCAAGCCATTTCGTTATCACAAAGGCAATGTTAATTATCGCAATACCAAGCTGTTAGAAGATGGCCAGCTACTATTAAGCTTCGATAGTGTTTGGTCTGTTGATGCAAAGCAGCTAGTTGAGTCGGTATATATCTCTGATCCTGTGATTAGAGATGGTGAGTATTTTGCAGGTATATTCACTTCACCGAACAATAAGAAAGTGCAGCAAGTAAAACAGCTTGCTGACTTTAAACAATTAACCGCAGTGTCAACGCCACGCTGGCAAACCGATTGGCAAACGTTATCTGCTCTGCCCTTAAAAGAGTTGCTCAGAGAAGATGAGTGGCTTGGGCAAGTCCGCACTGTATCGATGCAGTGGGTTGATTTTATGATGATGCCCTTAATGCCTAGCCTCAATAATCGCTACACATTAGAGAACATTGAACTGGTAGCTGTGCCAAACCTAGTGCTCCAGCTTAATGATAGCCGTCATTTTATTATTTCGAAGAGTCACCCCGATGGAAAAGCGGCCTTTGTTGCAATTCAAAAAGGGCTTGCGCAGCTTCGTAAAACAGGCGCAATTGAAAAAGCCTACCGAGAGGCAGGCTTCATTCCAGATTTAAACAACTATACGGTGATTAATAAAGCGCCTTAGTCGCCATAAAACTGCTCAAAAAAGCTTTCTAAGATGATCACCGCTGACATATTATCCACATTACCTTTACCAAGGTTTCGGTAGCCACCTTGTTCAAATAAACGGGCTTTGGCATCTGCTGTTGTTAGTCGTTCGTCCTGCGTTTCAACCGGTATAGCAAAGTGGTTATGTAAGCGGTTAGCGAACTTCTTGGCTTTAAAAGTAACTTCTTGATTGGTGCCATCCATATTAAGCGGTAAACCAACCACCATTAAATCTGGTTGCCACTCATCCACCTGTTTTTTAATAAGTTGCCAATCAGGGATCCCATCTCTCGCTTTTACAGCTTGTAAGCTTGATGCTGTTCCTGTGAGCTCTTGACCAATGGCAATACCAATACTTTTGGTGCCAAAGTCAAAACCCATTACGGTGCGTTCACCGAGTGGCTTAAAAGTTCGTTTTGTCATAGTCTTAAAATTTATAAATGTTAGGCGTGGCCAGCTTCAGAGCTTAATTGCCCGATATCAAAACCCAGCATAGAAACGGCTTTTTCCCAGCGTTTTTCAACGGGTGTGTTAAAGATGATCTCAGGATCTGCTTTGATAATTAACCATGAATTCTCAAGCAGTTCTTGCTCTAGCTGTCCTTGATCCCAACCAGCATAACCCAGTGTGATAATAAATTGTTCAGGTGCTTCACTCGTGGTTAGGCTTGCTAACACATCTTTTGAAGTGGTGATCATAATATCACTACTAAGTTTTTGACTCGCTGCATAACCTGGTTTTGGTGAGTGCAGAACAAATCCGCGATCGGTTTTTACAGGTCCGCCTGCGTACACAGCTAAACCTGCAGCTTGCTTGCTTTTGTCGTTATCAATTTCGATTTTATCGAGTAGCTCACCCACGGTGATATTGATAGGCTGGTTAATTACCAAGCCCATCGCACCATCTTGATTGTGCTCACAAATGTAAGTGACAGCACGCTTAAAAAAAGGGTCTTGCATGCTCGGCATTGCGATTAAGAAGTGATTCTCTAATGACTGCATAGGTCGCCCCTTTTGTTGTTTAATTTAAGTATGGCTCAGTTTTCTTTCAATGGCATCAAATAAGTGACCAGTGATTGAAATGTCATAAGCGGCTTCAATCTCCTTTACACACGTTGGCGCAGTGACATTGATTTCAGTTAAACGGTCGCCAATGATATCTAGACCAACAAAAATAAGGCCTTTTTCTTTCAGCGTAGGTGCTACAGCCTCTGCAATTTTACGGTCTGAATCGCTAATCGGGCGTGCTTCACCTCTACCACCTGCTGCCAAGTTACCGCGCGTTTCGCCATTTTGTGGGATACGAGCTAGGCAATACGGCATTACTTCACCATCAACCACAAGTACGCGTTTATCGCCTTGCTTGATTTCAGGAATATAGTTTTGTGCCATTGCAAAACGACTACCATGTTCGGTTAGCGTTTCGCAGATCACACCAATATTGGCATCATCTTCTTTAACTCTAAAGATAGATGCACCACCCATACCATCTAGCGGTTTTAAAATAATATCTTTATGCTCAGCTAAAAATGCACGAATGTCTGCTTGGCTACGTGTTACTAAAGTATCTGGCGTATGTTCGCTAAACCAAGCTGTGAATAGCTTTTCGTTAGCATCGCGTAAGCTTTGCGGCTTATTGATTATAAGCGTGCCAGCTTGCTCAGCACGCTCTAAAATATAGGTAGCGTAGATGTACTCAGTATCAAAAGGCGGATCTTTACGCATTAAAATAACGTCTAAATCTGCTAAAGCAATGGTGGCTTTTTCTTCTAATTCATACCAGTGATTTACATCATCAAACACACGGGCTTTGGCGGCTGTTGCAAAGCCTTGACCTTGACGTAGAGAAAGGTCATCCATTTCCATGTAGTAAATTTCGTAACCGCGCTGTTGCGCTTCCATCATCATTGCAAAGCCAGTGTCTTTTTTAATATTAAAGCCACTAATTGGATCAGAGATTATGCCTAGCTTAATTGCCATATTTTTGCCTTAGAATCGTATGCCATACTATGTTTTGTTACTTTGATATATGGGTATTTTTACGGTTTTCAATTCGCTAAATCGCCAAACTGTAATTGTAATGCGCTCAATACCGTCAGAGCGGCTGTTTCTGTTCGCAGAACACGTGGGCCTAAGCGAATATCAACAAAGTTTTGCTGTTTAGCAATGTCAATTTCTGCATCGGTAAATCCACCTTCTGGGCCGACTAAAAAGCGCACTCCTTCGTTTGGTACTTGAATAGTTTTAATACTGTGCTCAGCACGCGGGTGCAAAGTAAGTTTAATCGCATCACTTGCTTGTTCAAGCCAGTCTTTTATATCGATAGGAGGGTGTACAACAGGCACAAAATTACGGCCTGATTGTTCTGCGGCAGCAATTGCAATTTTTTGCCATTGTTGATGTTTTTTCTGCAGTCTGTCACCACTTAGTTTTACGCCACAACGTTGGCTAAAAATTGGGGTGATTTCTGTGATACCCAGTTCAACAGATTTTTGAATAGTGAAATCCATTTTATCGCCACGAGAAATGCCTTGGCCCAAGTGAATTTTTAAAGGCGATTCAACATCATGATCAACAAACTCTTGAGGCTCAACGACGACATTTTTTTTGCTGACTTCAATAATTTTACTGAGGTATTCACCTCCTTCACCATTAAAAATCGAAACCTTATCACCGACTTGCATACGCAATACACGGCCAACATGACCTGCTGCATCATCATCAAGTGCTACTGGGGTGTTTAAAGAAATCGCTGAAGGTTGGTAAATATGTGGAACTCGCATGGCTGTCACTTATCAATAAATTTAGCAATATGGTAAGTATACAGCGGCTTAGGTGCAATTATTTATTTGTTATTTAAATTCGTCTTTGGCACTTAAAACATGTGCAGTGGTTTCGGCAATCTCAGACTGGCAAGAAAGGTGGTTAATGTGAGCAGCATCCGGACAAGGTGTAAAACTAAAACTATGTCCATCTTGTTGCACTAAGTAACGTATTTTGTGAAGTGAGTTATAAATAAATTTTTGTGCATCATTCGCCAGTTGATAGTCAGTCTGATTAATCAGTACACCTTGAATATCGTGGTGTTCATGTAAATAGCTGGCGAGTTCTGAGACACTAATTTCATTACTAAAATCGCAATAGCAATAATCCTTAACGAGTTGATCAAACATGAGTTTAACCATATGGCGGCTATTAGCACCAGCCACAACTAGAGTCGAATTTTCGGCATTTGCAAAGTAGTGCTGAGCAAATGCGCGGCTAAACTCATCATCTATATCAACTAATAAATAATTATTAACTTTAAAGGGCATAATGCCTCACGATTCAAATACTTCCGTATCAAATTGAAAACATACTTATTAGTAAATAGCCTATTGCACCGAAAACGGCAAACTCTATACAGGCTATGCCAATGTTATCTTGGTGATCTACTTCTAACGATGTGTCGATATTAGGTAGAGAGATATATTTAATAATGTAGCTCAAAATATATAACAATACCCACATTGCACCGCAATGAGATACTAGAGTGAATAAATTTTCTACCATCTTACCACTAATAAATGATGCACTGGCAAGACCAGCATAGCCCGCAAGTGCTAGGCCGATAGACTTACCCGCGTAGCGAATGCCAATAGAGGTATTTTCAAGGTTAAAGTTACTTTGTAGTGATGCACCTTGGTTGGCTTTTGCAAAGCGATATTCACGAATTTTACTATCAAGGGCAAACATACCTTGCAGCACAAAAAAGCTCACAGTGGCGATCAATAAGCTGCTGTAACCTTGGGTATGGCACCAGTTATAAAGGCCAAGAGCGATAATGCAGTTTGCGATTAACATGCCTGAATCAACTAAAGCAGCGCAGACATTTTGCTTTAGAATGGCTGCTTCTTCATTAAAGCGATGCAAAATCCATTTACGATGAATTAAATGGCCTATTTTTATAAAGGCAAACAACAGCACAATGAGTAAAAGTACTTTTAGCGGGTTAGATTGGGCTGCACTTAAGCTAATTTCATCAAATATATAAGCGATAGTGGCTATAACGACCATAATTTCGCTGGCAAAGCTGATCCCCATGGCAAAGTTATCATGTTGCGCAAGCTCTTCTTTAAGCGCTTGTTTTGCTTTGATTTGCGTTAGAATACGTAGCAGTACTATAGTGACGCAAATTACAGCGAAACTAATAGCAATCGCGACTAAACTAGTGTTAGATAGTGATAAATATGACATGCAGGTCCCTGCTAAATAATTCTTTGATAATCATTCTAGTACGGTTATTGGCAAGTTAAAAGAGAGTATTTAATGAGTAATTTACACGCGCTTCCCGAGTCACTTCATCAGTTAGGCCAAACCCGCTTCGCGAGCTTGTATGAGGGGCAAACTGAGCAACAAAAGATTATTAACTTGCTGTCTTTAAGTGACTTTGCGTGGAACTGCTTACAATCTCAGCCTGATTTAAAAGACTGGTTACTTGATGATAAGGAGCTTGCTAATCGTGCAGTTGAAGCTCCGTTAAGTAATTCTGAAATCAATGAACTGGATGACAATGCTGCGCTGGCAAAGTTACGTTTGTATCGAGAAAAATACTGGTTGAAAGTGGCTTTTCTTGATTTGTGCTGTGCAAACCCAATTGCCGATAGCATCGCTTATATCTCGGCCCTTGCAAACCAGCTTATCGATAGTGCCAATCAGTGGGCCTTTGCGCAGGTCGCAAAAGTCAGTGGCATGCCGCTTGATGATGACGATAATGCAATGCCAATGTTAGTTTTAGGTATGGGCAAACTTGGTGGGGGAGAGCTTAACTACTCATCTGACATAGATTTAATTTTTTCTTACCCTCGCGATGTTGCAACGCAAGGGGGGCGCCGCTCCATTGAAGCGCAAGTTTTTTATACCAAAGTGGCGCAAAAGCTAATTATGGCGCTTAACCAAACCACGGTAAATGGCCAAGTGTTTCGGGTTGATATGCGCCTGCGCCCATTTGGTGAAAGTGGGCCTTTGGTAATGAGTTTTCATGCAATGGAAGATTATTACCAAGAACAAGGACGTGAGTGGGAACGCTACGCCATGCTAAAAGGGCGATTAATTGGCACAGAAAATAGGTATTGGGATGAGTTTTATGAATTGCTAAGGCCGTTTGTGTACCGCCGCTATATTGATTTTTCGGTGATTGAATCGCTGCGCAAGATGAAGCAAATGATTGCTCAAGAGGTACGCCGAAAGCGCCTTACAAACAATATCAAATTAGGTGCTGGCGGCATTCGAGAAGTAGAGTTTGTAGTACAAGCGCTGCAAATGGTCCGAGGCGGCCGTGAAGCGAACCTACAAACTCAGTCATTATTGGTTGCTTTAAAAGAGCTGGTTAACAACCAAGTGATGTCGAATAAAGAAGCTGAGTTATTAACACAAAACTATTTAGACTTACGTCAAATTGAGCAGTACCTACAGATTTTCGATGATAAGCAAACGCAAACCCTACCTGATGACGAGTTAAACCAGCAGCGTTTATGCTATTTGCTCAATAAAGATGATTTTGATCAGTGTTTAACTAGCATTGAGCAGACCATGTCTCAAGTCCATGGTGAGTTCGAACAAGTGATTGGCTTTGAAAGCGAAACGGCAGATCCGTGTGAAAGTGAGTACATTAGCGCTTGGGAAATGACAGATGTTAGCCTGATGTGTGAGCCAAATCTTGACTGGCAAGCGGCACTTGAAGATTTTAAAGCGCGCTTAACTAAGGCGAAAATTGGCAGTCGAGGTCGTGATATCCTCGACAAATTAATGCCGCTTTTACTTAAACAGCTAACAGTTACAAAAGCCAGTAGCGACGCTTTTACCATGATTTGCCAAGTGCTGAACAAGATTATCTCACGAACTGCCTACCTAGAGCTGTTATATGAAAACCCAGGTGCCTTAAATCAACTGGTGGCACTTTGCTGTCATAGTAAATGGATTGGCGAGCATATCTCTCGTTACCCAATTTTACTTGATGAGCTGATTGACCCCCAGGTGCTTTATAAACCGACGCCTTTATCTGCTTACAAAGATGAAATTAGGCAATATTTCTTGCGTATAGAGCATGGCGACTTAGAGCTGCAAATGGAAGCACTTCGTCAGTTTAAACAAACGCATCAGTTACGCATTGCTGCAGCCGATGCAACCGGTGTACTGAGTGTGATGAAGGTAAGCGATCACCTTACTGCACTTGCTGAGGCTATTGTAGAGCAAGCGGTCAATATTGCATGGCATGCATGTGTTGAGCGCTTTGGTCGGCCAGCGAATACCTCAGATCAAGAAAAGGGCTTTGCTGTTATTGCTTACGGCAAAACTGGCGGCTTTGAAGTTGGCTACGATTCAGATTTAGATCTGGTATTTGTGCATAACCACGATGGTAGCAGCTATACCGATGGTGATAAGTCGATTGATTCCCGTCAGTTTTACTTAAAGCTTGCGCAGCGCTTAATGCATCTATTCAACACCCGAACTGCGTCAGGCATATTGTATGAGCTTGATACTCGTTTACGTCCTGAAGGGGCATCGGGTTTACTAGCTATTAATTTAGAAAGTTACTACCACTATCAGCAAACTCAAGCATGGACCTGGGAACATCAAGCTTTGGTTCGTTCACGCATGATTTATGGGCAAGATTCGTTGCGAGAGCGTTTTGCACAAATCCGCAAAGACGTTTTGTGCCAAGCCCGCGATAATGAGAAGCTTAAGACTGATGTGGTTGAGATGCGTGAAAAAATGCGCGCTCACCTTGCTAAAGGTAATGATGATCTGTTTGATTTAAAGCAAGATAGGGGCGGTATCACAGATATTGAGTTTATCACTCAGTACTTGGTGCTAAATAATGCTATGCGGCACTCTGAGCTAACGACCTGGTCTGACAATGTGCGCATTTTAGCTGATGCTGCGCGCTTAGGCTGTATTACTGAGCAAATGCAGCAAGAATTAGTGGCTGCGTATATTGCTTATCGTTCACGTTACCATGTAATGAGTTTGAATCAGCAGGGGCGTTGTGCGCCTCGTGCTGAGTTAACTCAGCACATCGACTTAGTAAGTCAGGCGTGGCAGCAGGTGTTTTAGCTTTTTAAGCGACGGCAGTTTTCGCGCACATAAGCAGAGGGCAGCTCAGTGATAACCGCGGCTCTTTGCTTAAAGCAAAAATAGGTGTAAACCTCATTCTCGAAATCATCGTTGATGGCGCGGCCAACCTGATAAAGGGTTGAGACAAAGTTACTATCAACGCGAAAATGATCTTTTACAACATAGTCTTTGCTTAAATACCAGTACAGTACGATATCTTCGTGACGAGCATAGTCAGAGAGTACATCTTTTAAGGTGTTACCATTTTCAAAGCGGCGCGGTTGAATATCACCAGTCCAGTTAGGTGATGAAGGCTCTACGACTTTTTCGCGTTCAAAAAGTGCGACATCTAAGCTGGTTTCTGGCGTAGGTAATTTAAGAACGTATTTATCGCGCTCATTATTCTTGTTATTTACTTGGTTACGTAGCGCCGCATAAAAGCGCGATAATCCTTGCGCTGCAGCATTTTTGGTATCTTTAATGTCCATTACTGGACCACTACCAAATAAAAAGTAAATAGCAGCAGCAATCAAAATAACAGCTAATGATAAATGCTTAACCCAAAACCACATTTCTAATACTCTTGTTGTTGATTAGCTTTATAAAACCATACAAACGGTAAAATGTCACTCTACTTGTAATAAGAAGGTGCATTCTTATCAGGGCGAGTTTTAAAGCGACGGTGAAGCCACATATACTGCTCAGGCGCTAAATCGATAGCTTGTTCCATACGCTGATTTACGTGGGTAACGTCTGCAAGGTCATCGCCACTTGGGAAGTTTTCAAGTGCAGGTAATACCTCTAGATGGTAGCGACCCTCTTCATCACGACGGCTCGTTAAGCTTACTGTTTCGCAGTTACGGCTACTTGAAAATAACAGCGTTCCTGTTGTTGTTGCTGCTTCTTTTACCGCATAAAAAGGCGCAAATTCGCAGCGGTTACGGCCGTAATCTTGATCTGGCAAATAGTAGCAAACCTTTTTATTTTTAAGCGCTTGCAGTAAGCCTTTAACATCTTTTTTGCCAATTAAGTATTCGTTAGAACGAAGACGACCGTTAGTCGTGAAATATTCCATTAAAGGGTTGTTATGCGGGCGATAAAAGCCAATACCTTGGTGTTTAACACCCATAATACGGCTCGCCATTTCTAGGTGTAAAAAGTGTGGCACAAGCAACAGCACACCTTTACCTGATTGCTGAGCTTTTTCAAAGTGCTCTAGGCCTTTAACAGAACCAAACACTTTATTGATTCGCCACTGGGGCCACCACCAAGCCATGCCGGTTTCCATCATTGCAATACCGGTATTTTCCATATTCTTTCGAACTAGTTCGCGTTGTTCATGCTCTGGCATATCAGGAAAACATAAACGAATGTTTACCTCAGCAATATGGCGACGACGTTTCATAAAACGGTGTACTAAACGGCCAAGCAGTTTTCCAAGCGCTAGTTGTAATTTATGTGGTAACCAAGAGATAAGATATAAAAAGAACACGCCAATCCAAGTTAACCAGTAGCGAGGGCCTAAAAAAGACGCTTTAAAAGGAGATGAACTAACCACAAAAAAATCTCTAAAAATAAAAAAGCTAGTTTAACTGTATGTCCTTAAAAACACAAAAAAGCCAGCACGAGGCTGGCTTTACAATAAGGACTTTATAGAAGAAATGCTTAGATTTCTTTTAAACCTTGGTTAATTGCAACAAGGTCTTCGCTAGTTAGTGTACCAGCAGCTTGTTTCAAGCGAAGTGTTGAAACAACATAGCGGTAACGAACGTTTGCTAAATTACTTTTTGCATTGTAAAGGTTTTGCGTGCTGATCAGTACGTCTACGATAGTACGTGTACCAACTTCAAAGCCTGCTTCAGTTGCTTTAAGCGCACTTTCAGCAGAAACAACAGCTTGTTGTAGCGCTTTATAAGTAGCAATGTCAGACACTACTTGGTTGTACGATGTGATAACCGAACGAGTTACTGCACGTAAGCTTGCTTCTAAATCTTCACTTGCCGCAACATAGAAAGCGCGTGCTTGATCTGTCGCTGCTGTTGTTGCACCACCTGAGTAGATAGGTAGGCTGAAGTTAACACCAATACTTGTACTATCTTCGCGTGGCTGGTGTGAGTTGCTGTTTAGATCAGTTAGGCTGTCACCGTATGAAGCACTTAATGTTAGCTTCGGATAGTGACCTGCTTTTGCTAAATCGATTTGATCTTTAGCAATATCAACCGTTACTTTTGAAACTTGCAGATTTAAGTTTTGGTCTTTTGCAATTTCAATGTAGTCAGTTGACTGCTTTTTAGGTGCAACAGTTGAAAACGTTTCAGTATTCAACATGTCTAATTTCGCGTGGTATTTACCAGTGATTTCGCGAAGTTGCTCACGCGCTGTTTCAACACTGTTCTTAGCAACGATTTCTTGTGCAACAGAGTTATCGTACTGAGCTTGCGCTTCGTGTACGTCAGTGATAGCTGTTAAACCTACTGCATAGCGCTCTTTAGTTTGTTGTAATTGGCGCTCGATGGCACGTTTTTCTGCTTGAACAAACTCAAGGTTATCGATTGCGCTTAGTACGTTGAAGTAACCTTCAGCAACACGAACAATTAAGTCTTGGCGTGCAAAATCATACTGAGCGTTTGCTTGTAACGCTTGTTTATCTGCAATACCGAGTGAATTCCATGCACCTAAATCAAACAGCGTTTGGTTTAAGCTAATACCACGGCTAAATTCATCAGGATCATAGTCATAACCTGCATAACCCGTAGCATCATTACCCTCGTAAAGATCTGATTTGGTTGATTGGTAACCAAGGCTTAAACCAATTTGTGGTAATAGTGCACTTAACGCGCGATCGCTCTCATAGGCTTGTGCATCTGCTTGGGCTTTTGCTTTAAGTACGGTAGGATCGTTTGCTGTCGCAATTTCGTAAACTTGTAGTAAGTCTTCAGCGTAACTAGCTGTTGCAGTCAGTGCGCTTGAAAACCCGATCAGCGCAGCGAGTAGTGTTTTTTTCATTGTTCGTTCAGTCCTTAGACAATTTTGTACTGTGACCATGGTACTCTTTTTTAATGAATAACCAAAAAAAAATTACGTAAATCTGCATGTCCAAGTGTAACAGAATATAATTGGCCGTAACATTTACTTAAAACGCAAAGGAAATAGTGAATGAAAATATCAGCAATCTCACAATTTAATCATGATGACATAGAGTTAAAGCCGATTGAGCGTGTTTATGATGGTTTCTTTAAAATTAATACTTATCGCTTTCATCATGCATTGTTTGCTGGTGGTAAATCAGTAGAAGTTAAACGCGAAATTTTAGAGCGTGGCCATGCTGTTGCTGTACTTCCTTATGACCCTAAGACTGACCAAGTTTTATTAATCGAACAAATCAGAATCGGAGCGCTCGCATCAAAGCAGTCACCTTGGTTACTTGAGTGTATTGCAGGCATGGCAGATGGCAGTACTGATTATGAAGATGTAGCGAAGCGCGAAGCGTTCGAAGAAGCGGGAATTGAGCTTAACGAGCTAGAATTTATGATGTCGTATCTATCAAGCCCCGGCGGCACCACGGAGCGTTTGTATTTATATTTAGCGCGCACTGACTTAGCAGGGTATCAAGGCGGTATTTTTGGCCTTGATAATGAAGATGAAGATATCAAAACCCATGTAATGTCATACGATGAAGCTATGCTGCGTCTAGAACAGGGTGAAATAGACAATGCAGCGACAGTTATCTCATTACAGTGGTTAGCACTGAATAAGCAACGTATACTGTCTGATTGGAAAAACTCATAGGTGATTATTTTGTCGTACGTCAGTGCCCAGCAGCGTTATATTCAAAGCTTACCTAAGTACTTAACTTTGTGTGAGCATAATTACGTGCGTGCGCTCAAGCTATTACCTAATGAGCGCCGTATAGGTCAGGAGCGAAAGGTACAACTAGGGCACAGCACTTTTGCGGTTAAAGTTGACGATACAGCAAAATACACTACAGATATTTCTATCAAACAAGAAGCCGGTAATTTGCCTTCGGTTAAGCCTTTGTATTTAACGGTACGTATGTATCATGATGCGAAAGTCGCTGAAATTGTGCATCATGATTTTCATCAGCGCATCAAGCCTTCCTATGCTTACCCGAATCCGAATATGCATCAAAAAGATGAAAAATATCAACTTAACGCCTTCTTATATGACTGGCTGGTGGCTTGTGTTGAAAACGGCCGAGCAGTTTTAAATTGGGATGTAAATAATGGCTTGGTTTAGTAACGCCTACCATTTTGATAAAACAGCACTGAAAGTTGCCCATATCACTGATTGCCACTTATCAAAAGACACGACGGGTGAATACTTTAACGTGAATACGGCAGCGTATTTTGGGCGCTGTTTACAGGTTATTTCTGAGCTCGATGTGGATTGTGTGGTATTTGGTGGTGATTTAACACAAGATCACAGCACTGAGTCTTACCAGCTTTTTGCTAAATTAATAGCAGACTCAGCGCTGAGTTGTCCGGTGTTTTGGTTGCCGGGTAATCATGATGAACTTGCCGAATATGAAAAGCTTACAAGCCCGCAAATTTTAAACAATAAGCGAATTACCTTTTTAGGTGGGCAGCTGCTGTTGGCAAACTCAAAAGGCCCAACGCCAGCAGGTTGGGTAACACAAACGCATTTAGATGAATTAAGCCAAGCGGTAGGGCAGGTACCTAGCGTGGTGTTTTGTCATCATAACCCGCTGCCTATTCAAGCCTACCTAGATAAACATATGCTAGAAAATGGCCCGCAGTTTTTAAATACCTGTGTTAATACTGAGCAGTGTGTGGGGGTATTTCATGGTCATGTGCATCATGGGTACACGCAAACCTACCGTAATCTTAGTGTGTATGCGACACCGGCCAGCTCAATACAGTTTACCAAACACACTATGGCGTGGCTGCAAGAGGATTTGGGCCCCGCATTTCGACTCATCGACTTAAACATTGATGAGCAACAAAACTTACTATTAAGCACGGATGTAGTATGGCTAAACGAGTAATTTATATTCATGGCTTTAATAGCTCTGAGCAATCTTACAAAGCCGTTCGTTTTGGTGAGCACATGGCGCAATTTGATGTCGATTATCAGGTGCCGCGATTAACTCATGAGCCATTACATGCAATTTTACAATTAGAACAACTGCTAAATGATGATACTGTATTACTAGGTAGTTCATTAGGCGGTTTTTATGCGACCTATTTGTCGCAACGTTATTCGATCCCTGCGGTGGTCATTAACCCTGCAGTTCGCCCATTTGAGTTACTTGATAACTATTTAGGGGAAAACTATAACCCGTACCAAGACAGTCATTATGAACTTGGTACCCGTCACATGGATGCATTGCGTAGCTTATATTTGCCGCAATTAGACACCCCTTCATTGATTTATTTGCTACAGCAAACGGGCGATGAAGTACTGCCGTTTCAGCAGGCGGTTAAATATTATTCTCAGTGTAAGCAACACGTTGAATTTGGAGGCGATCATAGTTTTATCGGCTTCGAACAAACCTTTGCAAGTATTGTAGATTTTCTTAAAATCACGTAAAACATAGCTAAGCGCATAAAAGATATAAAAACTATGAGTCAGCAAAATTATAACGCCGAAGCAATTGAAGTCTTAAACGGATTAGAGCCCGTAAAACGCCGCCCAGGTATGTATACCGACACGGTTCGACCTAATCATTTAGGTCAAGAAGTTATCGATAACAGTGTCGATGAAGCAATGGCAGGTCATGCCACTAAAATAGATGTCATCCTTCATGAAGATAACTCCCTTGAGGTTATCGATGATGGCCGTGGTATGCCGATTGATATTCACCCTGAGGAAGGTATTCCAGGGGTGGAGCTTATTTTTACCAAGCTGCACGCCGGTGGTAAGTTCTCTAATAAAAACTATCAGTTTTCGGGTGGTTTACACGGTGTAGGTATTTCGGTTGTAAATGCGCTATCGACTCGTGTTGAAGTCACTGTGCGCCGTGATGCGCAGCAATTTCGTATGGCCTTTGAAAACGGTGACAAGGTTGAAGATTTAAACGTCATTGGCACTGTGGGTAAGCGTAATACAGGTACAACCGTGCGTTTTTGGCCTGATGCTAGCTATTTTGACTCAGCTAACTTTTCTATCACTAAGCTTAATCACTTATTAAAAGCCAAAGCGGTATTGTGCCCAGGCCTGCGCATTAAGTTTACTAACAAGCAAACCAAAGAAAGCCAAGAATGGTATTACGAAACAGGTTTAAAAGATTACCTAGTTGAAGCAGTTAAAGGTTTTGAAGTATTACCAAAAGAGCCGTTTATTGGTGACTTTTCAAGTTCAACAGAAGGCGCTGACTGGGCTGTTGTATGGCTACCTGAAGGCGGTGAATCAATCGCTGAAAGTTATGTAAACTTAATTCCTACTGCACAAGGCGGTACGCATGTTAATGGTTTACGCCAAGGCTTGCTTGAAGCAATGCGTGAATTCTGTGAATTCAGAAACTTACTACCACGCGGTGTAAAGCTAACGCCAGATGATATTTGGGAGCGCTGTAGCTACGTATTATCGGTTAAAATGCAAGACCCACAATTTGCAGGCCAAACAAAAGAAAAGCTTTCATCTCGCTCATGTGCTGCGTTTGTATCTGGTGTAGTGAAAGACTCATTTAGTTTATGGTTAAACGAGCATACAGAAACTGCAGAATTATTAGCTGAGTTATGTATCTCAAATGCGCAGCGCCGTTTACGTGCTGCTAAAAAAGTCGTGCGTAAGCGTGTTACCTCAGGCCCTGCATTACCGGGTAAATTAACTGACTGTAGCGCCCAAGATAATGACCGTACTGAACTGTTTTTAGTAGAGGGTGACTCAGCGGGTGGTTCAGCAAAACAAGCGCGCGACCGTGAATTCCAAGCAATCATGCCGCTGCGCGGTAAAATCTTAAATACCTGGGAAGTTGAATCTGGGCAGATTTTAGCATCGCAAGAGGTGCATGATATTTCTGTCGCTTTGGGTATTGACCCTGATTCAAGTGATTTATCTGGTCTGCGTTATAACAAAATTTGTATCTTGGCCGATGCTGACTCGGATGGATTGCACATTGCTACCTTGCTTTGTGCGCTTTTTGTTCGTCACTTTCCATCGCTTATCAAACAAGGCCATGTGTATGTAGCTATGCCGCCGCTATTTCGTATCGACATTGGTAAAGAGGTTTACTACGCCCTTGATGAAGACGAAAAGAACGGTATTTTAGCGCGCATTGAAGCTGAGAAAAAACGCGGTAAGGTTAATGTTCAACGCTTCAAAGGGTTAGGTGAAATGAACCCGTTACAATTACGCGAAACCACCATGGATCCTAATACGCGTCGTTTAGTGCAACTAACTTTAGACGAAGAAGAACAAACCATGGAAATGATGGATATGTTACTTGCGAAGAAACGTTCGTCAGACCGTCGCCAATGGTTAGAAGATCACGGTAACCGCGCAGAAGTTTAATAAAGGGTGTAGCAACTTAGTTGCTAGCAAAGAATTAAAGGGCAAGACAAAAATGAAAAAACTACTGACCTCATTATTATCGCTGAGCTTGTTATCAGCGCCTGTAATGGCAAAAGATATTCTCGATAAATTAACAGTTGCTGATGGCTTTTCTATAAGCCTGTTTGCCGATGATGTTGAAAACGCGCGTCAAATTGCGGTATCAAAAAGAGGCATTGTTTACGCAGGTTCGCGTAAAGCAGGTAATGTTTATGCACTGATTGACCACAACAGTGATGGTGTTGCAGATAAAAAGATTGTCATTGCTACTGGCCTTGAAATGCCATCAGGTTTAGCGATTAAAGATGGTGATTTATATGTGGCTGAAGTGTCACGTATCATTCGTTTTAAAGACGTAGACAAAAACCTAAAAGATCCTAAATTTGACGTGGTATACGACAAGTTTCCAACTGATCGTCACCATGGTTGGAAGTTTATTAGTTTTGCGCCAACCGGTGAGCTAATTGTGCCAGTGGGTGTGCCATGTAACATTTGTGCGGAAGACGACAAATACGGCCGTATCTTCTCGTTAGATGTGGATACAAAAGAAATTAAAACCATCGCCAAAGGTGTTCGTAACTCAGTTGGTTTTGATTATCACCCTACAACGAATGCATTTTGGTTTAGTGATAACGGCCGTGACATGATGGGCGATGACATGCCACCATGCGAAATTAACCGTGTTGGTGAAGGTGAAGAGGGCGCGCATTATGGTTTCCCTTATGTTCACGCTGGTGCGATTTTAGATCCTGAGTTTGGCAAAGGTAAAAGTATTGCTGACTATAAATCGCCAGCCCTTGCACTTGGTGCTCATGTTGCTCCTCTAGGTATTCATTTTTATAACGGTAAGCAGTTTCCTGCTAAATACAAAGAGCAGCTTTTTGTTGCTGAGCATGGTTCGTGGAACCGTAGTAAAAAATCAGGCTATAAAGTGATGCTAGCGAATGTTGAACAAGGTCGTATTACTAAGTACACCCCGTTCATCACAGGCTTTATGCAAAACGAAGAAACATTTGGTCGCCCAGTTGCATTTGCAGAGCTTGCAGATGGCAGCTTATTGAT
The DNA here is from genome assembly GCF_001401795.1 of Pseudoalteromonas sp. P1-26. Taxonomy (NCBI): domain Bacteria; kingdom Pseudomonadati; phylum Pseudomonadota; class Gammaproteobacteria; order Alteromonadales; family Pseudoalteromonadaceae; genus Pseudoalteromonas; species Pseudoalteromonas sp. P1-26. Next base: position 77,656 of record NZ_LKDX01000011.1, read on the forward strand.
CTCAGACGACTTTGCTAATGTGATCTATCGCGTTAGTGCTAAGAAAAAATAGGTAAGCGTTAATGAGTGATACAGATACCTTGCTGATGCAAGGCGTAGAACAACAAACAATGGGGCGCTTTACTGAAGACGCCTACTTAAACTACTCAATGTACGTCATCATGGACCGTGCTTTACCTCATGTAGGTGATGGTCTTAAGCCTGTACAGCGTCGTATCATCTATGCAATGAGCGAGCTGGGGCTATCGGCGCAAGCAAAATATAAAAAATCAGCCCGTACCGTGGGTGATGTACTGGGTAAATACCACCCCCATGGCGATAGTGCTTGTTACGAAGCGATGGTGTTAATGGCGCAGCCGTTTTCTTACCGCTACCCGCTGGTGGACGGTCAAGGTAACTGGGGGGCTGCCGATGATCCTAAATCATTTGCTGCAATGCGTTACACCGAAGCGCGTTTATCTAAGTTCTCAGAAGTTCTGCTAAAAGAGCTGGGTCAAGGCACTGTAGATTGGACCGCAAACTTTGACGGTACACTTGATGAGCCAATGGTGTTACCTGCGCGTTTACCACACATCTTACTTAATGGTGTAACGGGGATTGCGGTAGGTATGGCAACCGATATTCCACCACACAATGTGCGTGAAGTTGCCAGTGCCTGTTGTCTATTACTTGATAAGCCAAAGACAGAAATCGAAGAGTTGCTTGAGTTAGTGCATGCGCCTGACTACCCAACAGAAGCTGAAATCATCACACCAAAAGACGATATTCGTAAGATTTATCAAACCGGACGTGGTTCTATCAAGATGCGTGCAATTTACACTGAAGAGCAAGGTGACATAGTGATCACCGCGCTGCCTCATCAGTGTTCAGGTGCAAAAGTGCTTGAGCAAATTGCAGCCCAGATGAATGCTAAAAAGTTGCCAATGGTTGCTGATTTACGTGACGAATCTGATCACGAAAACCCAACTCGTATCGTGATTGTACCGCGTTCAAACCGCATTAAAGCTGAGCCACTAATGGCGCACCTATTTGCAACCACAGATTTAGAAAAGAACTACCGCGTAAACTTAAACATGCTTGGCCTTGATGGTCGTCCGCAAGTTAAAGATTTACGTAGTATTTTAACCGAGTGGTTAACGTTCCGCCGTGAAACAGTTCGCCGCCGCTTACAGCACCGTTTAGATAAAGTATTAGCTCGCTTACATATTTTAGAAGGTTTATTAACGGCCTTTTTAAATATTGATGAAGTTATCGAAATTATCCGTACTGAAGATAAACCAAAGCCTGTATTAATGGAGCGTTTTGGTTTAACTGATATTCAAGCGGAAGCGATTTTAGAGTTAAAACTACGTCATTTAGCAAAACTTGAAGAGTTCAAGATTAAAGGTGAGCAGGATGAACTTGCCCTTGAGCGTGACAAGCTAGAGCAAACGCTTGGTTCAGAACGTCGTATGTCGACCTTGATGAAAAAAGAAATCCAAGAAGCGGCTGAAATGTATGGCGATGATCGTCGCTCACCAGTTGTTGAACGTTTAGAAGCAAAAGCGTTAAGTGAAAAAGACCTTATCCCTTCAGAGTCAGTGACCGTTGTGTTATCTGAAAAAGGTTGGGCACGTGTTGGCAAAGGCCATGATTTAGATGTTGAAGGGCTAAGTTACAAGTCAGGCGACAGCTATAAAGCCTCAGCGCGCGGTAAGAGCAATCAACCTGCAGTGTTCTTAGACTCAAGTGGTCGTGCTTTTGCTACTGATGCACACAGTTTACCTTCAGCTCGAAGCCAAGGTGAGCCAATGACAGGGCGCTTTAACTTAAGCGCAGGAGCCAACTTTGAGCATGTGGTGATGGCAGAAGACAACCAAGTGTTGTTAATGGCCTCAGATGCAGGTTATGGCTTTATAAGCGACTTTAAAGATCTGGTGAGTAAAAATAAAAACGGTAAAGCGCTGGTCAGTGTTCCTAAAGGCGGTGAATTACTCGCGCCAATTAGAGTAACAGATGTAGCAACAGATTACTGTATGGCAATTTCTAATGAAGGCCGCATGTTGTTATTCCCACTGCGTGATTTACCTAAGCTTAGTAAGGGTAAAGGAAATAAGATTATTTCTATCCCAAGTGCGAAAGTACAAGCCCGAGAAGAGTTTGTAAAAGTACTGGCTGTGGTGCCTGCGGGCAGTAGCGTAACCCTGCATGCAGGGAAACGAAAACTGACACTTAAACCGGCTGATCTTGAGCATTATCATGGTGAACGTGGTAGACGAGGTAATAAATTACCGCGTGGCTTACAGCGTGTTGATGAAGCTGTAGTCGAAGTGACTCAAACAGATGATAGTGATGAGTCGCCAAGCGAAGTAACAGAGTAAAAAATAAAAGGTCTGCAATTGCAGGCCTTTTTTATTGTTAAAACGTTATGAAATTTTAAGCGTACACATGTGCGCTTAAAGCTATGGAAATGGTATTTTTCACGTTATAATGCGCGCTGATTAGTACGAGGAGAATTCGTTTGTTAGCTATTTTTCGCATAATTTTCATGGCGTTATTCATTGTTTTGAGCTGTGTTTTTGGGCTGCTTTTATGCATCGTCAAGCCGTTTCATACTAATAACGTGCATATTATTTCGGGTTGGTTTTGCAAGGTAGCTAAAATTTTAGGTGTCAAACTAGAGCTTAAATATCACGAGACTCCAAAAAATATAGGCCCTGCTGTCTATGTAGCAAATCATCAAAATAACTATGACCTATTCACTTTACCTGCCATGGTGCCAGAAAACTGTGTAAGCCTTGGTAAAAAAAGCCTTAAATGGATCCCATTTTTTGGTCAACTATATTGGTTATCGGGAAACATCTTAATTGACCGCGCTAACCGTTCAAAAGCAGCAGGCACAATCTCTAAATCAGCTGAGAAAATAAAACAAAAAGGCTTATCGGTTTGGATGTTTCCTGAGGGTACGCGAAGCTATGGCCGTGGTTTATTACCTTTTAAAACAGGGGCATTTCACACGGCAATGAGTGCTGATGTGCCAGTAGTGCCAGTTTGTATGAGTACAACGCACAAAACTATTAAGCTAAATCGCTGGGATAATGGTACAATTTACCTCGAAATGTTAGCGCCAATTTATCTTGATAAAGACGTATCTGCTCGTGACCATGCTTCACATGTTCATCAGATTATGGCTGCTAAAATAACTGAATTAGATGCTCAAGTGAGAAACAAATAATGGAAAATTGGCGCGAAATTACTGAAGACATCGTTACTTCATTGCTTGAAGATGGCTCAGATCCTGAAGTACTTTATGAAGTGGAACACCACTTTGTTAGCGAAAATTTTGAAAAGCTAGAGCAAGCCGCTTTAGCCGCTTTTAAACTAGGTTACGATGTTGAAGAACCTGCAGAACTTGAGCTAGAAGACGGCGAGAAAGTGTGGAGCTTTGACGTGGTTGTTGAGTGTGAACTTGAAGTAGAAGCGATTATGGAAGACGTAGACAAGCTAGAAGCGCTTGCTCAGCAAACCGACGTTGAATACGACGGCTGGGGTACTTACTTTCAGGAGTAAAGTTAGCGAGTTGCTAGGGATGGGAAGTTAGCAAGTTTCAAGAGTAAAGTTAGCGAGTTTCTTGAGTCGTTAGCTAAGCGATTCTAGCTTTACTCTTTCTAACTTTCCCCTAGAAACTTTCCCCTTTCTAACTTTCCCCTTTCTAACTTTCCCCTTTCTAACTTCTTAACTCATACCTATTTCGTATTCGCTACCCAATCTATAGACATTTGTAATCAATTAGCGATAATAAAAAACTCGATGTTTTTATGCGCTAAGCTCACATATGCTTATTACCTTACCCATTGCCGAACTTGTACCAGGGATGTTTGTTGACAGTGTCAGTAAGCAACAAGAGCATGTAAATAGTATTAAGATCAAAACACGTGGTTTAGTGCGTGATAAAACGATTATTCAACGCCTTATCTCTGAGGGGGTTGAAGAGCTACTCATCGACTTTACACAAAGCGATGTTGCACTCCCTAAAAAATACCAACCAAAGCCTGAACCGGCTAAACCTAAGGTTGAACAAAAGCCTGCAGCTAACGAAGCACCACAAGGGATAACGGTTCAACAAGAGTTTCTAAAAGCCAGCGTGCATTACGAGCAGCACAGCCGAAAATTGCAAGGTTTCTACTCAGATATCACATCGGGTTTAAAGGTGAATGTAGCTGTGCTTGATGATATCGCCGTTGATATAGTCAGCTCGGTATTTCGTAATCACAATGCCTTAACTATTTTAACTCGCCTTAAAGATAAACATATTTATAACTGGCGGCACATGATCAACACCGCTATTTTGGTGAGTGTGTTTGCTAAGTACCTAGGTTACAAAGAAAAGACAATTAAAGAGCTGGCAATGGGTGCATTGATGCACGATATCGGTCAGGCGAAAATGCCACAAGGTGTATTGTCTAAACCAAGTGCCTTGAACGACAACGAAATGCAAGTTGTTAAAAAGCATGTGGCGCAGAGTTTAGGTTTAGTGAAAGGTGAAAAGGGCATTACGCCGTTAATGCTCGATATGATAGTGAATCACCATGAGCGTTTAGATGGTACAGGTTACCCTCGCGGTATTGCAGCTGAAAAGCTGAGCCGTGCAGCCCGTATGATGGCAATCGTCGATGTTTATGATGCTATGACAGCAGACAGGCCGCATCAAATGGGAGAAGAGCCAATCTCAGCGCTGCGTTATTTACTTGCCAATAAGCAATTGTTTGACTCTGAGTTGGTGCAACGCTTTATTAAATGCCTAGGGGTGCACCCTGTTGGAACGATTGTGAAGTTGAATAATGAGCGCTTGGCGTTAGTGATGGAAGGTAACCACGAAAACCCAATTAAGCCGAAAATAAAGATCTTCTATAATGCCAAGCATAAGCATCATATTACTGCCAAAGATGTCGATTTAAGCGTAGAAAAAGAACTAAAAATTATTGCGAGTATTAAGCCTCTAGATTATCAGCTTAATTTGGCTCGTTTGTTAAAAGAGCATCTGCTTGTTTAGACTTAACACAGCGTTTTTTGGCACTGCGTTTTGCTGATATAAATGCACCACTAAAACAACTCGTCATTAATACCAACCACAGCAATGTGCCTTTTTCTACATGTAAGGCCACACAACATAACAGTAGTGATAAAACAGCACTCAGCATGGCGCCTAGCCAATAGTGATTGACTGGGTTATCGCAATCACCCGCTTTAGTGCACGCGCAATAGTTTGCTTTACAAAAATAATGAACACTCACACCACATAACATCAGTGCCGCAATAATCAATGCGATTTCCATACTCAAACTCAACAGTAAAACCTTTATTTTTAGTCTAAAGGGACAAGAAATAGATGTCAATGCAAATGATAATTACTACTGTTTGTTGTTTTTGTAATCAGAGCTCTGATGAGTTTTAATAAGTTGTTATCTTGTTGTTAAAATGCGGGTTTTTTACCTATTTCTAACGAAAAATTACAGTTTTTTGATCTTAATTAAGGTAATGTTCGAAAGTTTGTAATCATTAGAATAAAACATCTAATACCAACATACAGCGCTAATCTTTTATGCTTAACTAATAGGTTGCCCTCATTGTTGGATTAGCTTTCGCACAAGTTTGCAAGAGGACACAGATTTATGAAGTTCACTAAAACACTAATTGCAGCATCACTTGCTGTTGTTTCTGCTGACAGCTTCGCTGCAGCTTTCCAATTAGCAGAGCAAAACGTTTCAGGTTTAGGTCGCGCATACGCTGGTGAAGCAGCTGTTGCAGATGACGCATCAGTTGTTGCTCGTAACCCTGCACTTATGTCTTTATTCAAAGACAAGCAAATCTCAGTAGCAGGTATTGCTGTAATTCCAGATGTAAGTTTAAAAGGCGAAAGTGCTGCATACGGCTTAGATGAAAGCTCTATCGATGAAGATAGCATCGCACCATCTGCATTTATCCCTGCAGGTTACTTCACAATGCCTTTAAACGATAAAGTGTCTTTAGGCTTTGGTGCTTTTTCAAACTTCGGTCTTTCAACTGAGTTTAAAGATGACTACGCGGCAGGCTCTATTGCAGGTGAAACTGAAATCGTAACAGTTAACATGAATGCTAGCGCTTCATATAAAATCAACGAACAGTTCAGCTTAGGTCTTGGTTTAAACTATGTTTATGCTGATGCAAAAGTTGTTCGTAATGCAGGTACTAATCCATTTGGTTTACCAGCTAGCACGCAAATTGCTCACCTTGAAGGTGACGACTACGGCTTTGGTTGGAACATTGGTGCTATGTATCAGTTAGACGAAAACAACCGTTTTGGTTTTAACTACCGCAGTGAAACAGATATCGACTTTGAAGGCGAGTACTCAAACCAACTTCCAGCTGCAGTTGGCGGTTTAGCGGGTACTACAGTACCAGGTGAGTTAAAACTGACTTTACCAGCAATTGCTGAGTTCTCTGGTTCACATCAACTTGATAAGAAGCTAGGCGTACACTACAGCATCTTATGGACTGGTTGGGACAGCTTCCAAAAATTAGAAGCTTATACACCAAGCCTTGAAACGCCTGTATTCTCTAAAGAAGAGAACTTCTCAGATTCAATGCGTTACTCTATCGGTACTGACTACCAGTACAGCGATGCACTTTTACTTCGTGCAGGTATTGCATACGATGAGTCACCAGCAGACCAATCACACCTTTCAATCTCTATCCCTGATACAGATCGTTTCTGGTTCTCGTTTGGTGGTAACTACGCATTCAGCGAAAACTCAAATGTTGACTTAGGTGTAAGTATCCTTCGTGGTAAAACACAAAACTTCTCTGAAAAAGACAGCCTAGCTGCTTCTTTAGGCCAAGATGTTTCATGGGAATATGAATCAAAAGGTCACGCAGTTCTAATTGGTGCTCAGTACAACTACAAATTTTAATTTTGACGCGACGTAAAGTCGCTGCTACAGAGCATTAAAAAGCCGCGCTATAACAATGTTATAGCGCGGCTTTTTTGTAAGCGCGAATAAATCGCGCTTTATATATGCTGTTATAGACTTTCGATTTTCGCTTTTTGCGCTAATAGTTTGTCTTTCGCATCTGTAAACTCAGCCAGCTTAGCATGCTCTTTAGCAAGCACGGCTTCTGGCGCGTTATTTACGAACTTCTCGTTAGCTAATTTGTTATTAACTTGAGCTAAGCCTTTCTCTGCTTTTTCAAGCTGCTTCGCGATACGAGCTAGTTCAGCTTCAACATCGATTAGGCCAGCCATTGGGATCATGATCTCAAGGTTACCAACATACGATGTTGCACACGCAGGTGCTTCGTCTTTGCTATCAAGAAGCGTGAACTCTTCAAGCTTAGCAAGAGACGCTAAGAAAGCTTCGTTTTCCGTTAAGCGGCGTTTGTCTTCGTCAGACGCATTAGCAAGCAATACCGATAATGGTTTGCTTGGGCTGATATCCATTTCACCACGGATGTTACGAATAGCAAGAATGAATTGTTTAACCCACTCTAGGTCGTCCATCGCTTGGCTATCAACATTTGCTTCATTGTAAACAGGGAAACCTTGAACCATGATGCTAGTGCCCGCAGTTTCGATACCTGCAAGTGGTGCAACACGTTGCCAAATCGTTTCTGTGATGTATGGCATTAACGGGTGCATTAAGCGAAGTAGGCTTTCTAATACCGTGATTAAGGTATGACGAGTGCCACGTTGCTGTGCTTCGTTGCCTTTAAACAATACTGGTTTAGTAAGCTCTAGGTACCAGTCACAGAATTGGTTCCAAGTGAACTCATAAATAGTGTTTGCGGCTAGGTCAAAACGGTAGTTTTCTAGATGCTCAGTATAGGTTTTAACAGTTGCTTCAAACTGGCCTAAAATCCAACGATCAGCGAGTGAATACTGTTTCTCAGCATCTGTAGCGAAACCACAGTCTTGCTCTTCTGTATTCATTAATACGTAACGACTTGCGTTCCATAGTTTGTTACAGAAGTTACGGTAACCTTCAAGACGGTTCATATCCCAGTTGATATCACGACCCGTTGAAGCCATTGCTGCAAGGGTGAAACGCAGTGCGTCTGTACCGTGTGCTTCGATACCGTTTTCGAATGTTTTACGAGTGTTCTTCTCAATCTTCTTCGCTAGTTGTGGCTGCATCATGTTACCAGTGCGCTTTTCAACTAGGCTTTCAAGATCGATACCGTCAATCATGTCGATAGGATCAAGTACGTTACCTTTCGATTTAGACATCTTATCGCCGTTTTCATCGCGGATAAGGCCAGTTACGTAAACGGTTTTAAATGGTACTTGTGGCTTGCCGTCTTCATCTTTGATGAAGTGCATGGTCATCATGATCATACGAGCAACCCAGAAGAAGATGATATCGAAACCTGTTACCAATACGTCAGACGGGTGGAACGTTTTTAAATCATCAGTGTTTGCCGGCCAACCTTGCGTTGAGAAAGTCCAAAGCGCAGATGAGAACCAGGTATCTAAAACGTCTTCGTCTTGCTTAAGTGCAACATCATCAGCAAGGTTGTTATCGCGGCGTACTTCAGCTTCGTCACGACCAACGTAAACGTTGCCTTCGTTATCGTACCAAGCTGGGATGCGGTGACCCCACCAAAGCTGACGTGAAATACACCAGTCTTGTACGTCGTTCATCCACGAGAAGTACATGTTCTCGTATTGTTGAGGCACGAACTTAATGTCGCCATTTTTAACGGCTTCTTTTGCAGGCTCAGCAAGTGGTGCTACGCGCACGTACCACTGATCAGTAAGAAGTGGCTCAATCACTACGCCAGAACGGTCACCGTAAGGTACCGTTAGGCTATGATCTTCAATTTTTTCTAATAGACCAAGTTCTTCAAATTCGCTCACAATCGCTTTTCGTGCATCAAAGCGGTCAAGGCCATGTAGGCGCTCAGGAATTGGCGCATCTAATTCAAGCTCTTTACCGTCGAATGTGTAGCTTTCACCTTCGCTTAATACCGCAGCATCTTTATTGAAGATGTTGATCATTGGTAGTTGGTGACGTTTACCTACTTCGTTATCGTTAAAGTCGTGGGCAGGCGTGATTTTCACACAACCTGTGCCTTTTTCCATGTCTGCATGCTCATCGGCAACAATTGGAATACGGCGGTTTACGATAGGCAGTAAAATTTCTTTACCGATCAGATCTTGGTAACGCTCATCATCAGGGTTAACAGCAACACCTGAATCACCTAGCATTGTTTCAGGACGTGTTGTCGCAACAATGATGTAGTCTTTACCATCTTTGGTTTTTACGCCATCAGCAAGTGGGTAACGTAGGTTCCACATGTGACCTTGTTTGTCTTTGTTTTCAACTTCAAGATCAGAAATCGCAGTGTGTAGCTTAGGATCCCAGTTAACTAGGCGCTTACCACGGTAGATTAAATCTTCTTTGTGAAGACGTACGAATACTTCTTTAACCGCTTCAGAAAGGCCTTCGTCCATAGTGAAACGCTCACGGTCCCAATCTACAGAAGCGCCTAAACGACGTAATTGTTTAGTGATCGTGCCACCAGAGTGGTTTTTCCACTCCCAGATTTTATCGATAAATGCTTCACGGCCTAGGTCGTGACGTGTTTTACCTTCTTCAGCAGCAAGCTTACGCTCAACAAGCATTTGCGTTGCGATACCCGCGTGGTCAGTACCTACTTGCCATAAAGTGTTGTTGCCTTGCATACGCTTTAAACGCGTTAGCGTATCCATGATGGTATCTTGGAACGCGTGGCCCATGTGTAAGCTACCCGTGACGTTTGGTGGCGGGATCATAATTGAGTATGCGTCACCTTGGCCAGACGGTTTAAAGTAGCCATTTTCTTCCCAGCCTTGGTATAAAGACTGTTCAATATCTTGCGGATTATAGGTTTTATCCATTACACAGAACCTTAAATAAATGCTTAAATGTCAATTTCTTGCGTTGCAATATGGGCGCCCAGTTGGCGAAGCTTTTTAAACCGCTCTCGGGCGGCTTGCTTAGCATTTGGCTCAACGGGTACGAAATCATAAACCTGCTGAAAACGGCGAATAAAATCCGGTAGGTGTTCAGCTAAGTTGATTAATATTTTTCTGTTGCCGACAGGTGGAGTCATACCAATTTCAACCGGAGCGCCACCTTTAGGGCCTTCACCTTGTAAGTTGTGAGGTACAAAACTATCTGGTTCAAATGACCAAATGATGTCGTCGATTGTGTGGGCCGTGTCGGTGTTATCAGCGTAAATAAATACGCGATGACCTAGACGATACTGATCCGCAGCAATTTTAGCTGCCAGATCGAAAACAGCGCCAGCCGTTTGGTGGGCACTATCATCTTGTTTTAGAACGTAAAATTGTGCGTTCATATTCATAGTGACTTTCGTCCCCACAGATACACAGATCAAAGCAGGGATTTTGACATAGAACGCGAATTGCTTCAATTAATAAGGCGCCATTTGGCGCCTTATTTAGGGATAGTTTTAAGCTTGCGATAAGGCTTAATCGTGACTTGCTTCACTCACGCCTGCGCGGTTTAGTAAATACTGAGTCAACATAGGTACCGGACGACCGGTTGCACCTTTGTTTTTACCGCCGCTGCGCCATGCCGTACCTGCGATATCTAAATGCGCCCAGTTATATTTTTTGGTGAATTTAGATAAGAAGCATGCCGCTGTAATGGTGCCTGCGGCACGGCCACCTAAGTTGGTGAAATCAGCGAATGGGCTTTCAAGTTGCTCTTGATAGTCATCCCATAAAGGTAACTGCCATGCGCGGTCGCCACTTTGCTCAGACGCTTTTAGTAGGTCATGGGCCAGTGGGTTGTGGTTTGATAGTAAACCTGTGGCATGTGAACCCAGCGCGATAATACACGCACCTGTCAGTGTTGCTACGTCGACAACGGTATCAGGTTCAAAGCGCTCAACATAAGTGAGTGCATCACACAGTACTAAACGGCCTTCAGCGTCGGTATTTAACACTTCAACTGTTTGCCCCGACATAGTTGTTAAGATATCACCCGGGCGATAAGCATTTGAGCCTGGCATGTTTTCACAACCCGCTAAAACACCGACAACGTTAATTGGTAATTGCATTTGCACTAAAGCGCGCATAGTACCAATAACACCTGCTGCACCACCCATGTCGTATTTCATTTCATCCATGGCCTCGCCTGGTTTGATTGAAATACCACCTGAGTCAAAGGTTAAGCCTTTACCCACTAACACGATTGGCGCTTGGTCTTTGTCGCCACCTTGATAGTTGATCACTGACATAACCGATTCATTAGCACTACCACGGCCAACTGCTAGGTATGAATTCATGCCCAGTTCTGCCATTTTTTCTTCGCCGATAATATCAACGCTTACATTATCGAAGTTATCAGCAATTTCTTGTGCTTGCTCACCTAAATAAGCAGGGTTACAGATATTTGGCGGCATGTTGGCAACATCTTTACATAACTTGCTACCTGCAGCGATGGCTAAGCCATGCTCAATTGCACTTTCGCCAATGGTTAACTCGCGACGCGTTGGTACGTTGAAAACAATTTTACGTAGTGGGCGACGTGGGTCGCTCTTTTTGCTTTTCAGTTGATTGAAGGTGTACAAGCAGTCTTGAGTTGTTTCAACTGCTTGGCGTACTTTCCAATAAGTGTCACGGCTTTTAACGTGTTGCTCAGTTAAAAAGCATACCGCTTCCATCGAACCTGTTTCGTTTAGCGTGTTAATCGTTTTTGAGATGATTTGTTTATATTGTTTGTCATCAAGCTCACGCTCTTTACCACAACCTACTAGTAGTACACGCTCGCTCAGTACATTAGGTACATGATGCAATAGCAATACTTGGCCAGGTTTACCTTCAAGGTCACCACGGCGTAGTAAGTTTGAGATATAACCGTCACTGATTTTATCTAATTGTTCACCAATGGGGGATAAACGACGTGGCTCATAAACGCCTACTACAATACATGCGCTACGTTGCTTTTCTGGACTACCACTTTTTACGCTAAATTCCATTGTTACTCCTGATATTGAGTCGTATAACCTTAGTTTATAAGGGTAAGAAATTCTTTTTCGAGTCCTTTCTTACATTTTTTAGTTTAATAGCACTAATCTTAGTACATAAACTATGACTCTATTTATGTGTTTTTGAACTTTATCTTAATGTGAATATCAATATCACATAATAGACGCCATCTGCACCATTTATGCAAGATTATATGTTCTTGCTAGGTATGATATTTAACTTTGATGGCATATAATAAAGTGAGTAAAATAACTAGTTTACTCAAAATTCCTTACTATTCCAGTGAAACTCGATGTTTAACAGGGGCGAGCATTGCTAATTTTTCGTTATTTGACCACTGAAGTCTTCAAGTCGCAGGTCGCCGTATTTTTAACTTTGATGACTATTTTTGTGTCTCAAAAGTTTGTTGTTATTTTAGGAGACGCCTCAGAAGGGGGTCTTCCAGCTAAACTTGTGCTTTCGATGATTGCACTAAAACTTCCTCAACTTGCTTCACTTATCTTACCTTTGAGTATTTTCTTAGGGATTATTTTGGCCTACAGTCGCATTTATGCAGACAGCGAAATGACAGTTTTCAAAGCCTGTGGTGTCAGTGAGTGGTATGTGGTTCGTGTCACGCTTATCTCAAGTACTGCGATGGCTATTTTAGCCGGTGCGCTTACTCTTTATGTTGCGCCATGGGCCAGTGAGCAAGAATATCAATTAAAAGAGCAAGCCAAAGCTGATGCCGGCTTATCGGCACTACGTGCAGGGCGTTTTCAGCAAACGGGTAACGAAAAAGCGGTTGTTTTTATTCACAATATTGAAAATAGCGGAAAAGAGCTACACAAGGTATTTGTTGCACAGCTACCAGATCGTGAAAAAGGTGACTTAGCCCGTTTAGTGTATGCAGAGCGTGGTGTGGTGATTGAGCAAGATAACGGTGAGCAGCAACTTGTTCTTAACGATGGTAAGCGCTACGAAACAGATGGCGAGTCTGCTGCGTTAAACCTAACAGAGTTCGATGGTTACAGTGTACAAATTCAAGATCAAGAAATTGAGCACCAGCGTCGTAAATTAGAAGCTATACCAACGTTTGATTTATTCAAAATGAAAACCTCTGAAGCTATTGCGCAGTGGCAGTGGCGTTTAGCTATTCCGCTTTCAATTCCATTATTAACTTTACTTGCAGTACCTCTGAGTGTGGTGAATCCGCGCCAAGGTAAATTCGCTAAATTAGTGCCTGCAATCAGCTTGTATTTAGGGTACTTCATTTTATTGAATGCAGCTAAGTTTGCTGTTGAAGATGGTAAAATTCCGCCTTCAATTGGCTTATGGTGGATCCATTTATCAGCCTTGTTTATTGGTGGTTTCTTGATTATTAAAGGTCGTCCGCTCGGCGCATGGTTAAAGGCAGTTGTGACTAAGCGGGAGTTAAACGCATGATGAAAACACTCGACTGGTATTTAGGTCGCAGCATAATTCAAACCACCGGTTTTGCATTAATGGTGCTGGTAGGTATTAGTACCCTCATTAAGTTTATTGAGCAGTTAAAATCAGTTGGCCGTGGTAGCTATGATATTGCAACTGCGCTGATTTACACCCTGTATAGCATGCCGGGTGATTTAGTTATCTTTTTCCCAATGGCAGCCTTGATTGGTGGCTTAACAGGTTTAGGTGCATTGGCATCAAACAGTGAGCTGGTCGTTATGCAAGCGGCGGGTATGTCACGCCTGCAAATTATTGCATCAGTCATGAAAACCGCGATGTTTATGGCGATTTGTATGATGGCGCTAGGTGAATGGGGTGCCCCAGAAGCACAGCTCAAAGCAAAAGAAATACGTAATCAAGCGATTTATGGTGGTGATGTATTTAATGCTAAGCAAGGTGTGTGGGCGAAAGATGGTAGCAACTTTATTAATATTGAAGATGTCGATCAGCAAGGCACTTTACGTGGCGTGCACATGTATCACTTTGATAAATCGTTACAACTTACTCAAATTACCAAGGCAGAAGAGGCAATAAACCGTAAAGATGGTTGGTTACTTCGTGATGTAAATAAAGTAATGATCACGCCTGAGCAGATCAGTACTGAGCAGCATAAAGAAGAGTTTTACGACTCGCAACTGACCGCCGAAAAATTAGGAGTGGTGTCGGTTAAGCCCGAAGCGCTGTCATTTACTGGGCTTTGGTCATATTTAGGTTATTTGCAGCAAAATGAGCAAGACACCAGCACTTATGAGCTAGCGCTATGGCGTAAGATCATGCAGCCTGTATCTATCGCCGTTATGTTGTTAGTTGCTTTATCGTTTATATTCGGCCCGCTTCGCACAGTAACCATGGGCGCACGTATCATCATGGGTGTTATAACCGGTATTACTTTCCACTTAACCAATGAGATATTTGGTCCTGTGGTGATGGTTTACCAAATTCCAGCTGTGGTTGGTGCCGTATTACCAAGCCTACTGTTTATTGGTTTTGCGACTTATCTATTGAATAAACGAGTGTAATGCTCGTTTAAAAAGCATAAAAAAAGCGTGGGTTGAGCCACGCTTTTTTGTGCTTGATGTGTTGCTTAATCACTTAATCAAGTGAGCGATAAATACGTTTATTTTCTTCTTTGGTGAGGGTGATCACTTCAGTTTTTGCGATGTAATCTTGCAAGGCACGCTTATTTTTAAAATCGACCAACACCACTAAGTTACCTAAACCTAATAGTGCAGTAATGGCTCTAAGAGCGCCTTGATGCCAGCTAATTAAATGACCATCGAGAGTTTGCACCTTTAAACGCCATGCACGCATACCAATAGTTTGGCCGCTCTTAGCCCAAAAATAGCTAAAGAAACTAACACTCACTATCACCAATAACACACTACGAATGCCATACAATAATGGTGAATTTTGAATGAAAGCAGATACATCTTCAGCGTCACCAATACTTAGTAAGTCTAAAGAAATTAGCCCTTGAACAGCTAACAAATACAGTACGGTTGTCAGCATCGCAAAGGCAATGATAACCAAGGTATCGTAGATTAAAGAGGCAAAGCGGCGCCAGAAACCGGCACGTGGAAACTCAGCTGACATAAACAATCTCGTCCAATTAAATTGCGCAGTAGTTTAGCAAAGTCCTTCGCAAACAAGAAATACTTAACGGCTGTTTAGCAAGTCGACAAACAGGTCTGACCTGCTATAGTTGAGAAAATAATAAAAAATGAGCACACAGTTATGGCCGTTTCTCAAAGCGAAACTCATCAGGTATTTAATCAACCCAAACCACTTGAAAACTACAATGCCTATGAGGCCGACACGGTACTTCAATATTGGCAAAATCGTTTTGCAGGGCAATGGGGAACTACGCATTTAACGGCGTTTGGGGAGCAAGTGGGAGGAGTATTACTGCAAGCTGGGTTCTTAGCAAACAAACACTTACCCGAATTAACCACTCACAGCCGATTTGGCGAACGCATAGACCAAGTTGATTATCACCCAAGTTACCATCAGCTAATGCAGCACGCTATAGAGCAAGGGCACTGCGCATTGCCTTGGCAGCAACAAAAAGCCGGTAGCCATGTTGTAAGAGCCGTTATGGCGGTGCTGCACAATCATGCTGATCCGGGCTCCGGCTGCCCATTAACCATGACCTTTGCCAGTGTGCCTGCCATTGCGAGTCAAGAAAATGTAGCGGCTATGTGGCTACCTAAAATACTGGCAAATCATTACGATTCAGATAATAAGCCTTGGACCGAGAAAAAAGGTGTCACCATAGGTATGGCGATGACCGAAAAACAAGGCGGCTCTGATGTTCGGGCGAACACCACCAAAGCAGACGCCATCAATGAAAGTGGTGCAGGGCAATTATATGCTTTAACCGGCCACAAATGGTTTTGCTCAGCGCCTATGAGCGACGCCTTTTTGGTACTCGCTAATACCGATGACAAGCAGTTATCTTGCTTTTTAGTGCCGCGCTGGCTCGAATCTGGCGAGAAAAATGCCATGTATATTCAGCGCTTAAAAAGTAAATTGGGGAATCAATCAAATGCGAGTTCTGAAATTGAATTTAGAGGTGCACATGGTTGGTTACTCGGTGAGCCGGGGCGAGGCATTGCCACTATTATTCAAATGGTTGCTTTAACCCGTTATGACTGCATGTTGGGTTCAAGCTCGCTGATGTTACAAGCAATAAAAGAAGCAATTTGGCATACATCTGGGCGCAGTGTATTTGGTAAAAACTTGCATCAACAGCCGCTCATGCTCAATGTATTGGCTGATTTAGCTATCGAGGCCGAAGCTGCACTCGCCATTTCAATGCGTATTGCCCATGCCCTTGATAAACAAGATAATAGTAATGAGGTGGCATTAATACGCAGTGCCACAGCAATCGGTAAGTATTGGATCTGTAAGCGGGCAGTGCAGCACACTTATGAGGCTATGGAATGTATTGGTGGTGTGGGTTATGTTCAAGACAACATTACCAGCCGACTTTATAAAGAAGCACCGGTAAACTCTATCTGGGAAGGCTCTGGTAATGTGCAATGCCTTGATCTTTTACGCGTGTTTAGCCGTGAACCAGAATCACTTGAGGTGCTTATTAATGAGCTTGAAAAAGCGCGCAGTTTGCACCCTGATTTTGCGATAAAACTCGATGAACTAAAAGAGGTGCTCACAGATACTGCAAACCTCGAAATGCATGCTCGGCGCATAATTGAGAAGCTCGCGCTACTTTGGCAAGCAGCAACACTATTACAATTTGGCGAGTCACTTATTGCCGATGCGTTTGTAAAAAGTCGTTTAAGTGGTGCAGGGTTTAGTCAGTACGGCTGCCTGAGTCATGATATCGATTGTCAGGCGATTGTTTCGCGAATGATGCCAAAACTCTAAAGTTAACAACTTGTTTAATTATTGTGCGGTTGAGCACTGGCGCCGCACAAAACGCTTGCCGCCTTACCCATTCTTTGTATAATGCTTGGCATAGAGACAAAAGCAATTAAAAAAGCTCTTGCTCTAAAGTGGTTTTTCTTTATCTTCTCGTGTTTAGAAGGTTAAAGAAAAATGAAGCCAGTATGATGGAATTGGTAGACATGACGGATTCAAAATCCGTTGCCTTCGGGCGTGGCGGTTCAAGTCCGCCTACTGGTACCACTTTTTAACCCTAGCCAATTGGTTAGGGTTTTTTTATGCCTGAAAAAAGTAGTTAGCGGACTTGAGCGCCACGCAGGGCGTGGCACTGGAATAAGTAAAAGTCCGCCTACTGGTACCACTTTTATGACCCCAGCAGATTTGCTGGGTTTTTTTTATGCCTGAAAAACCCCAGCCATCAGCCATCAGCTTTTAGCCGAACGGTGCGGTTATTGTTTTTTGAAACCATCCTCAGCAATTCAATTCGTAAAAGCATTGTAGGAGGTAGTTTACTGCCGAACCAGCAATGCTGAAAAACATAATTCATGGCTAAAGCCATTCCTACGGGTACATTTTGCCTAGAGCCTAGAGCCTAGAGCCTACAACTCAATTCTATATTCAGAGTTAATTAAAAGTTCAGCCATCAGCTATCAGTTTTTAGCCGAGCGGTGCGGTTGCTGGGTTTTGAAACCACCCTCAGCAATTCAATTCGTAAAAGCATTGTAGGAGGTCGTTTACTGCCGAACCAGCAATGCTGAAAAACATAATTCATGGCTAAAGCCATTCCTACGGGTACATTTTGCCTGGCACCTAGCACCCAGAGCCTAACACCTATAACTCAAATCTAAGTACCAATTCAGGCTCTATTAAAGCAACTTTTGTTCTATTTCTAAGCGGTCAAGTTCAAACTATGCTTAATCTACAAATAACCACGAAAAATGTGTGCTTATTTGTTTGAAAATTAATCGTTTAAGACTAGAGTACGATGGTGTTTGAATACATCTTATAATACAATTTGTGGCCTTAAGAATAAGTGAAGTCAATCACTTAGTGCACATTATCGGGTAAGGTAGCTTAGCGTGGGTACATACGACTTAAAGCGTATTGTTGAAAGCATTTCAAATCTTAAAAGTGAGAACTTTTATAATGCAATATGCCTGTCTTTATCAGAAGTGCTTGGTGCTTCTCATGTTTTTTTAGCTCAAGTTGATGAGTTAACTCAACATGCGACGACCATCGCTTTGGCTGCGCATGACGAAATCATTGAAAATATCAGCTACGATATTCGTAGTACGCCATGTAATGATGTTAGTTGTGGCTGTATTTCAAGTTACAGCTCGGGTGTTCAGCAGCTATTCCCAGATGATCAGCTACTTGTCGATATGGGCATCGAAGCCTATGTGGGTGTTCCACTACAAAGTATTTCGGGCAAAACCGATACTATCCTTGTCGCGCTATTTCAGCATGAAATAGGCGATGCACTACAGATTGAATCGTTCTTTTCGCTCTTTACTGGCCTTATCCAGCGTGAAATCGAAAAAGACCGTTTTATTGCTAAATTAGATTTCTCAAACCAACTGATTGAGCAAAGTCACGAAGCGATTTTTATTTGCGACCACAATGTACATATTACCTACGCGAATACCGCATTTACTAAAATGACGGGTTATTCGTTGGATGAAGTCTTAGGGCAAAATCCAAAAATTTTAAGCTCAAACAAGTATGACCCGCATTTTTATAAAGCAATGTGGCACCAAATTAATACTGAGGGAAAGTGGTCTGGTGAAATCACCAATAAAACAAAACAAGGTAAGTTGTACACGCAGTTTTTATCGATAACCAAAATGCAAAATAATGGTGAAGATTGCTATGTGGCGTTTATTTTGGATATCACCGAGAAAAAAGAAGCCGAGGAGAAAATTTATTTTCACGCAAACCACGACCAACTTACCGGCTTAACTAACCGTTTTTACTTTAAAGAGTATTTGTGCAAGCTAATATCGTCTTTGTCGTACCAAGACGATGCAAATACTAACCTAGCCGTGATCTACTTTGATGTTGATAAGTTTCAAGATATCAATACCGTTTATGGCTTAACCTTTGGTGATAAGGTTTTATGTGAGCTTGCAGAACGCCTCGACGGTAGCTTCAAAGAATCTGCTTTTTCGCGTATCGATGGTGATAGTTTTGCTATCTTACAAACTTATCAGCATGTCAGTGAACTTGAGCATGTTTGCAAGCAAATTACCGCGTTACTTGTTGAGCCTGTTTCTATAGGCGGCATTAGTCAGCAGGTTTCAGTTACGCTGGGCATTAGTCAATTTGAGCAAGCTGGAACGACGACTTCACAAGAAAAAATCGAAAAAATAGCCCGTCGCTTAGTTCGCCAAGCTGAGCTTGCCACCTTAAATGCAAAACAAACAGGCGATGAATATCTGTTTTTCTGCAAAGAGATGGATAACAAGGTTAAAAAGCACAACTTACTGGTTGAGCAGCTTACACAAGCCGTGAAGAACAACGATATTGAAGTGTATTTTCAACCTATTATTGATATTGAAAATAACACGGTCGCTAAATTCGAAAGTTTAGTGCGTTGGAACAACCAAGGACAATGGGTATCACCTGCTGAGTTTATTCCGCTTGCAGAAGATTCGCGGGTGATTATTCCTCTCGGTGAGCTTGTGTTGATTAAAACCTGTCAGCAAATAAAAGCGTTAGAAGCACATGGATATGAAAATTTTGTTTTTAACGTAAACCGTTCTTTATTTGAGTTTACTGAGTTTAATCCAGAGCGTAATGCATGGCTTGAAACCATTAAAAGCCAAGGGGTTAAGCCATCGCAAATTTCATTTGAATTAACCGAGAGTGTTTTAGCGCCAGAAAATACCAACCACCTAGACGTGCTTACGCAGTTGAAGCAAGCTGGGTGTTTAATTTCGCTAGATGATTTTGGTACGGGTTATTCGTCTCTTAGCTACTTGCGTCGTTTTCCGGTTGATGTACTTAAACTTGATAAGTCATTTATTGATGAAGTACATGTTGATTTAGGCGACGAAGCGCTGGTTAAATCGATTATCCAAATGAGTCGTGTTTTGGGTATTAAAGTCGTTGCTGAAGGGGTTGAAGAGCGCGAGCAATTGGCTGTGCTAACCGAAGCCGGTTGTGACTATATACAAGGCTATTACTTTTCTAAACCATTGCCAGCAAATGATGTAATTCCATTTTTAACGCAATTTTCTCGAGAGCAGTAGGTAATTACTGTATGATTTTGACATCAAACAGTTAGCAAAGCTTGTGATGTCAGAATCAACCGCAAAGCAAAACATAAAGGCGATTGTTACAGCCATTAAGGCCGAAGAGCAGTCGCTTAGAGCGCGTTTCCCTATACTCAACCAGCAAAATACACTTGCGATGTTTATTCTGCTGGTGTCGTTGTGCTCACTAATCGGTGTTGCAACACTTTATTACTTAGCGGTTATTCCCTCGTGGCTGTGTATCATTCTGGTTGCCTTTATTACCTCGGTATCGCATGAGCTTGAGCATGACCTTATCCACAAGCAGTACTTTAGTAATCGTCCTTTTATACATAACTTTATGATGTTAACCGTGTGGCTTATGCGGCCAAATACGGTTAATCCTTGGTATCGCAGAAAGATTCATTTACATCACCATAAAGTATCTGGCACGTCGCAAGACTTAGAAGAGCGTTTGGTGGGCAATGGCATTAAATCGCCATTTTTGAGAGCCTTGGTCATCACTGATGGCTTGCTAGGTTTGCTAGTTAATACCAAGCGATTTAGTAAAGAAATTAGCGGTTTTAAGTTTTTACGGGTATTTAATGCGGGCTTTCCGATTGCAACCGCATATTTTGCGATTCTTTATGGGGTAATTGCTTATTACGCTGTGCAGTTTTTGCAGCCATTTACATTGCCAGATTGGGGAGCTGAGTTATTGGCGATGGCAGAGTTTTTAATGGTGGTACTTATCGTGCCTAATATTATTCGTTCTAGTTCTCTTAACTTAGTGACATCTTCAATGCATTACTATGGCGGTGTAAATAATTTGCTTGAGCAAACACATGTGATCACCAGCCGCTGGTTTTTACCGTTTCAGCTATTTTGTTTTGATTTTGGCCGAACCCATACAATCCATCATTTTGTGCCGAATCAGCCCTTTTACATTAGACAATTGATCAGCAAAAAAATACGTCCTATTATGGCCCAGAACGGGGTACGTTTTAATGACTTACAAAGCTTAAAACAGGCTAATCATTACCCTGTAAAAGGGCAATCATCTCAACAAGGAGTTTAATATGAAGGTCACTGGTCGTTGTCATTGTGGTGAGGTAACTTATCACGCAGAAGTGGATGAAAATAAAGTGATTAACTGTCATTGCACTGACTGTCAAATTATCTCGGGTGCGCCATTTCGTACTGTTGTTGTGTCTGTGCCTGATGGGGTTACTTTTACAGGTGCTGAGCCAAAAGAATATATAAAAATTGCCGAGAGTGGTAATCAGCGTGCGCAAGGGTTTTGTGGTAACTGTGGTACAGCCTTGTACGCGACTTCTGTAGGAGCTGGCGAGCGTATTTATGGCTTACGTATTGGCGCCGTAGAGCAAGCTGATGAGCTTATTCCAAAAGCGCATATTTGGTATCGCTCATATAAACCTTGGCTAGATAACCTAAGTAATATGAGTGCCTTTGAAACCGCACCTAAGTAGCTGCGGTTTTATTTCTCTTGTTGGTCAATAGTGATATTTCGGCCGCTTAAGTAACCAAATAAAGCACACAACAGGCTAGATGCAATACACAGCCAAAGTGCTCCTGCCCAGTTATTAAAATAACTATGTAAGGCGCCCGCAATAATAGGGCCTGTTGCAGCCAATAAATACCCGATACATTGTGCCATACCCGATAACGCTGCAGCTTGCATTGAGTCATGAGTGCGCAGGCTTACAAATGATAAGCCCAATATAAAACAGGCACCTGAGCAAAAACCTAAGGTGACTGACCAAAGCATCGCAAAGCTAGGCGCAACTAATAATCCAACAGAACAAAGCGCGCCAAGTAATGCCAAGCTTAGGGTTAAGATGCGTTGATCTTTTAATTTGGCAAGTAGTGGAATAAGCACAATACCTGGTAGCGCTGAGGCTACTTGAAAGGCGCCTTGCAAAGCACCCGCGTGCTGCGCACTGTGGCCGCCTTCTATTAAAATGCTAGGTAGCCAACCTAGCATGATATAAGTGAAAAATGAGTTAAAGCCGAGCAATAACGTAATTTGCCAAGCAAGTGCAGAGTGCCAAATTTTGCTTTGTGTACTGTTTGAAACGGATGCCTGTTTTGGCATGGTATGTTGCTTAAGTTGTGGTAACCACACCACAATAGCTAGCACAACCAATAAGGCATAACTGGCAAGCGCCAATTGCCAACCAAGTTCTTTATACTCAGCCAGCGGAATGATGAGTGCTGAATAGCTGCCACCAAATATGCCCATTGCCAAAACATAACTAGACGTCATTACTGCCACTTTGTGTGGAAAGTCTCGTTTTATCAGGCTTGGCAATAACACATTACCAATCGCGATACCGACACCAATCACTGCAGTGCCAATAAATAATACGGTGGCAGAATCAATAACACGAGAGACAACCCCTATGCCTATTAATACAAGGGCAATGAAAAGTGATACTTCAAGGCCACATTTTTTAGCAAGGCTTGCTGCCATAGGTGAAGCAATAGCAAATGCAATTAAAGGTAAAGTCGTCAACATGCCTGCTTGTGATGCATTTAACTTAAATTGATCAATGATCTGTTCAAGTACTGGAGCAATACCAGTGATAGGGGCTCGCAAACTGGCTGCAATAAGAAAAATGCCCAGCACTAAAAGAAGGTTACGAATTAGATTTTGAGAAGATGACACGCTGTTTAGGAACTATAGTAATAGGTACATTTATCATACCAAAACACTAAACAGCGTGGGTGAACTATGAGATAGCTCACCAAATAATGCGGTTATTTAAAACTGATAACTTGCTGATAACATGGCGTTGCGCGGTCTACCCGGAAAGTAGCGATCGCCACTAAATGTTGTGTAGTCAGCGCGCTCTGCATAACGTTCGTCGGTTAAATTGTTTATACGTGCAGTCACAGTAAAGTTAGCTGATAGCTGCCACGCCGCTCTTAAGTTTACTAATGAGTGACCTTCGTAGCTATGCTGGTTTTCAGGATCAGTAAAGTAGCTGCTGGTGGTATGTAGCTCAAGCCCAACACGCGTGATGTCGTTTGCTTGCCAAAGTAGTTGTAAGTTAGCGATGTTACGCGGTGCAGTATCAATGAGATTACCATTGATATTAACCCCGCTGAGTAATTGGTCATAACTGTATGTATGCTTGGCGTGGCTCGCGGCTAACTGCATCGATAAGCTTGGCGTAATGGCATAGGCTAACTCAAGCTCAATACCACGATGCTGGGTTTGGCCATCATTGACGTAATAAAAATCACTGTCGCGGAAAATCGTGTTCTTTTTATTCATTGCATAAATGCTAACTACATAATGCAGTTGTGCTTGTTGACCTTTTAAACCTAGCTCGAGGTTTTTAGCTGTTTCAGATTTCAGATCTGCGACATTTTGTTCGCGTTGTAACTGATAAAGCTCTGCCGCTTGCGGTGCTCGATAACCTTCTGAAGCATTGGCGTAGATAAACTGGTTATCAGCATATTGATAGCTTAAACCAAGCTTAGGTGAAAAGTTAGTAAAGCGATTTTCGCCGCTTTCTGGTCGAGAATAGCGGCATCCGCCCATTGCGCATGCTGTACCATCTTCTTTTGTGCGACCAGCCAACATATGGTTGTCGTAGTCATAACGCATACGCTCGTATCGACCACCAAGGCTGATGAGTAACTCATCAAGTTGCCAATCAAGATTCACAAATGGTGCTAATAGGGTGCTAGTTACTTGATAGTCGTAATGTTTTCCTTGAGGCACGGTGGCAACTAAAAACGCTGAGCCTTGAGTTGGGCTATACTGATATTGTAAAAAATCAGCATCCGTAAGCTCACCATCAAAGCCAACTGTTAAGAGGCTAGAGCCTGTTAACTTATGCTGCCAGCTTGATTGAAGGCCAACACCTTGCTGAGCATTTTCTTCAAGGGGAGTACCCGGTAAAAAATGCTTAAAGAAGGTCATGTTTTGATCGCGGATATAAGGCGTTAGGGTAAAGCTGTTAGCCTCATCTTGTGTCCAATTTAGCTTGGACCAAACACGCAAAGAGCGAGCTTTACGAAATGCATCAGGATCAAAATTAGACTGAGCTATTTGCTCATCCTTATAGCTTTCAAAGCCTTCGATGTAACCAGCCGTTTGTTGATCTAAATGGGTGTAAGTCAGGCCTGTATTTACACTTAGTTTTTCGCCATCAAAACGGTGACGCAGTGATAGCTTTTCTTGATCAACACTTTCGTCATCACGATAACCCGTATCTCGGGTGATCGTGGCATTAATGCCTAAACCTTGCTGGCCAAAGTCACTGCCCGTACCAAGTTTGTAGCGAGTGTAGCCAAACGAGCCGTAATCAAAACCAAGTTGGTTGTGGTCATAGTTTGTATCTGGCGTGATCACGTTGACTACACCATGCACTGCATTTGAACCATAAAGGGCAGAGCCCGGGCCTTTCAGTACTTCGATACGTTCAGCCATTTCAGTGTGGGCTTCGAATAACTCATTGATGTTGCAAAAACCAGCTGCGCGAAGTGGAATACCATCTTCAGCAGTAAGTAAGCCTCCGCATGCACCTGCGCCAGAAAGTACAGGTGAACGTAAAGCGGGTAAATACTCTTGGCCATTACCGTGTTGAAGATTAGCACCGGCCACTTGCTTAAGGGCTTGTTCAATATGGGTAGGAGCGATAAGCGCCAGTTGCTTTTGTGAAATACTGCTGACCACAACAGGCAAAGGATCTGCCAACACTTCGCTGCGCGAGGCGGTCGTTGTAATATGTTCTAGCTCATTATTAGCGAAAGCTTGATGGTTAAACAATGAGGTGCTCACAAGCACTGAGAGTATCGACAACTTCATGAAAACCCTTTGGTTAGGTACAACAAAAACCAAAGGGTAACTGCTTTTGAGGATGGGTAAAAGCTTTCGCGATTAATAACTTTGTCTGTTATGCGCTACGGCGATGTACGGCAAAACCAGCCAGTGCTGCAACTAACCAGAACAAGCTACTGCCGCTACTGCCGTTTCTGTGCGTGACATTAGCTACTTTTTCTTCTTTAACGCGGGTTTTAAATTGCGCCAATTCAGTATCTAGATTTGTGATCATGTCATCAACAGCGCCATTAAAGCTTGCCAGCGATTGCTCTTTAGCGACTTCATCGATGCCAATCGCTGTGCTGCGTTGCTCTGCTTTATGTATACCTGGAGCGCGAAACAGCATTTTTCGGCTTTTTACATCAAATACGGCGGTATCTACAAAGGTTTGTACTGAGTTTTCATTGCCCGGAATCACATATAAACCAACAATCGTTAGATATAAAAAAGCGGCGTTATTTTCTAAGCTTTGCGACACTTGGTCGTACGAAACAAGGGCCATAATATCCACATCATATAATCGTGATACTTGCTCTAATGCGGTAAATCCTTCGCCGCCTTTTAAATAAGTACTTGGGATCACTTCAATGCGGTCAATATAGTCATATTGCATAAACTGCTTTTTAACTTTGTTCAGCAGTGCCACTTCGTCACCGTGGTGTAAGCCATCATTGTACTTGTTAGGAATAAAGGCAATCCCAACAGTAGCAGGTAAGTTTAAAGTTGGGATCGTTGCTTGGTGTGCCGCTCTGTCTTGCTGGTCTGGGTAAAGGTACTCAACCAATGAACTTGATTGCGTTTTTTGATTGCCATATTGGCTCATCATGGCACTACAGCCCGTTAGTGCAGTAATGCTAATGACCAAACACCATTTTAGTAGATTCATAAATTATCCTTATTATGTAGTGAGGAAGCGTTTGTTTATGTAGCAAATATAACGACAGACGCCCCAAACGGAAATGTAACTCAGACTCGATTTTTCGTAAATAGTGCCAAAGTAGTTTAAAGAAATGTAAAGGTTAGCTTTCTAATGTGTTGATATATACCCAAGCCACCTCAAGATGCAGAATTCAGCGTTTCACAGGTGCTTAATATCAAGGCGTTACTTTGCAAGAATGGCATCCCCTTTTAAGAAGTAACAACGATGAGAGTAAGTGCCTGTGAAGCGCCCAAAG